>JAYTKL010000072.1:0-2095 GCA_043730305.1 Deinococcales bacterium
AGTGCTTTGTCCGGCTGGATCTGATAGTCTTTAAGAATGAAAAGACGATCTGAAATCAACCTACCCACCGAACACCGCCAACACCTCGAACAACTCACCCGAACCGGCACCAACAAAGCCCGAACCATTACTCGAGCCAAAATCTTGCTCCTCGCTGACCAAAGCCAAAACCAAAAACACACTCAAAAAGAAATTGCTCAACTCACCCAAACCAGTATCCCCACTGTTCACCGCATCTGTAACCGGTACGCCGAGGAGGGTTTACAAGCTGCGCTCGAGGAAAAACCACGACCCGGTGCGATCCCAAAAATCACCGGTGAGATCGAAGCAAAAATCATGCTCCTGGCGTGCAGCGAACCACCCAAAGGTGCAGCACGTTGGACGCTTTCGCTTCTGAAAAACCAAGTTGTCGCTGAGGGCTTATTGCCGAGTGTTGGACGGACCACACTCGGTGATCGACTAAAAAAAATGAAACCAAACCCTGGACGATCAAACGCTACTGCATCCCAAAAGCGAACGCGAATTTCGTAGCAAAAATGGAAGATGTGCTTGGCGTATACGAACGTCCCTTCAACCCAAAACGTCCAATGGTCTGCGTGGACGAAGGCAAGAAGGAACTGCGAAGCACACCCAGAGGGAGCATCCCAGCGAAACCTGGTCGTGAGAAACGCGAGGATTACGAGTACGCACGGGAGGGCAGTGCGAACATCTTCATGGCTCTTGAGCCTTTGGCTGGAAAGCGAGTGGTGAAGATCACGGATCGACGAACGAAACTGGACTTCGCAGGTTTTTTGAAATTCCTGGCCGATGAAGTCTACCCGGATGCTGAGATGATTGTGTTGGTGACGGACAATTTGAACACGCACAAGACAGCATGTTTGTACGAAGCGTTCGAGCCTGCTGAGGCTCGACGGTTGGCTGAACGGTTTGAATGGCATTACACGCCTGAGCACGGCAGTTGGTTGAACGCTGCTGAGATTGAATTGTCGGCAATGCAGCGTGGGTGTTTGGATCGGCGGTTGACTCGAGCGGAGTTGGAGGCGGAAGTGCCGGTGTGGGTGGAGGGTCGGAATGGGTTTGCGGGTCGGGTGAATTGGCAGTTTCGGAGTGAGGACGCTCGGGTGAAATTGCGACGGTTGTACCCGGTGCTTGAGTAATCAACTTCAACCGGACAAAGCACTTAGTCACTCACGAGTCTTTCATACGTTCAACCCAAACTCTCAAGGCACTGAAATCAAAGCGTCCAGCGCACGAAATCAGTACCCTGAACAATGCCAACCCCCAACGAAATCCAGCCAGAAGAAACCACAGCAGAAATCCCAAGCGAAAACCTGTCCCCATTTCAAACCTACGGCCAGTACCACGGCAACCCCAGCCACGCGCAACTCGAAACCTACTTCGAGATCACTGGGCAAGATCGCAAACTGATCGCGTCATGCCGATCAAACATCACCCGTCTTGGCATGGCTGTGCAAATCTGCACCCTGCGATTCCTGGATACTTTCCTCGAAGATCTCAGCACCGTCCCAGAGATCGTTGTGCGACACCTTGAGCAACAACTCGGTTTTCAAAACACCAACATTGAACCGTACTGCACCTCTAAAGATGCGCGGCTTGAACATCAAAAATTGATCGTCAAGCATTACGGCTACCGAGAATTCGATGGCGCACCGTTTCTTCGTGTCGCCCGGATGCTGCTCACAAAATTGTCCGTCAGCAACGAACCCACGAACGTCCTGGTCGATGCGATCACCAGCGAACTCGAGGGTCGCAACGTCATCTTGCCGAGCATCAAACGTATCACCAAATTGATCTCAAACGCTCGGGAGCACATGAACATGCACCTGTACGAGCAAATCAGCAAACGCCTGAGTTCCCGTCAGGCTGATCGTCTCGGGCGGTTGTTCAACAAACCCAACCAGAAAGATGCGGTGCGCACGAACTTCGAGTTGCTGCGCAATCCACCGATGCACGCCAGTTCGATCAGCCTGCAACGCGCACTCGAACGGATCGAACGCATCCGCGAGGTTGGCGTGGTCAGCATCAACCTTGAAGATATTGCCGAGAATCGGCTCGAGGCCATCGTGCGTCACGG
>JAYTKL010000073.1:0-1602 GCA_043730305.1 Deinococcales bacterium
ATCACGACACTCGCGCCCGTGTGTAGTGCTGCGCTTGCCAGCGACTCCAACTCGAGTAAACCCTTAAAAAATCCGCGACTGACTGGATTGCCGCCAAAATCCAGGACTTTACGACTGGTGTTAAATCGAATGACCGGTGGAAACTCGAATCCTACAAAACCAGTTTCAAATAAGGCGTCAATTGCGGCTTCAGTGCTCGCTTGCCTGACCACGCCAAGCATGTGTTGCGGTTTGGTCGGCGCGAGTAAACTTATCGCTTTAAAATGTTCAAGTCCAGCCGTGAGTGCCGCCACCATGCCGCCCATCGAGAGACCCAGCAAACCAAATCTGGCACGGTCTAATTCTGGGCGTGACTCGAGTAGCCGCAGCGCGGCTCGAGCGTCCTGAACCTCGCGCTGCGCGGTCATCTCAGAAAAATCACCTTCAGAATTGCCACTGCCGCGATAATCGAAACGAAACGCGGCAATACCATTTTTGGCGAAAGCCCTGGCGATGTGGGCGAAAAAACGGTGCGGCTCGAGGGACTGACCGGTAAAACCATGCAGCATTAAAATGCAAGGCACGGGCTTGTCTTGTGGCTCGAGCGGCAGATGCAACATGCCGTGACAGCGTTGAAGGTCTACGTCAAACGAAAGCCAGTGTTCATTGAGGTGCATGAAATTACTTTAACCCGCTTCGCTTCCCACCGCGACTGGATTGCTCGAGTCTGAAACCCAATCTGACCAACTGCCAGCGTACAATTTCGCGTTTTTTACGCCAGCCAACTCGAGCGCCAGCATGTTTGCGCCAGCACTGACACCACTTCCGCAGTACACCATCACTTCAGTTTCCTCGAGTTTGGAAAATCGTTCTTGTTGCTCGAGTGTCGCTTTAAACTTGCCAGTTGAATCCAGACCGTTGCTCCAATCCATGTTGACTGCCCCAGGAATATGTCCTGCTTTCCAATCGAGCGGTTCAACCTCGCCTCGGTAACGCGGTGCGGCTCTAGAATCGAGCAATGCAGCGCTCGAGGTTCTGGCTGCCACCTGATCGGCACTGACGACCATCTCGGGTCGAATTCGCGGGATGAAGGTGGCGTTTGTCGTTAGGGGAGAGGCAGTCTCGAGTATGCCGCCAGCCTCGAGCCAAGCCGAAAGTCCACCGTCGAGCACCGCCACGGCGTCATGCCCGAGCCAGCGCAGCAACCACCACAAATGCGCCGCGTAAAATCCTTGCCCAGAACTTGGGTCATCGTAAGCCACGACAAAACTCGAGTCAGCAATGCCAAGGCTCGAGAGTTTGTCTGCCAATGTCTCAGGATTTGGCAGCGGGTGACGACCGCCAACCCGATCATCCCGAACAGGGCTGGACAAATCACGCTCGAGATCAAGAAACACCGCGCCAGGCAAGTGCCCAGACTGGTACACCTCGCGTCCAAAATCTGGTTTTCCAAGAGCAAAGCGTGTGTCAACCAGCTTGAGGGAATTTAAGTTCTCGAGCAACCACGCGGCAGAAACCAAAGGTGAAGTTTGAGTCATGCAAAACATCATATAAGTATCTCCCCGAAATGTTTTAGGGTTTTTTCCTAAAACATTTCCGACCAAAGGGAGTAGGGACAGCGTA
>JAYTKL010000074.1:0-8299 GCA_043730305.1 Deinococcales bacterium
CTCGTCGAACGCGCTTGCGTCGCCCGCCTGGAGCCTACTCGTGGCCTCGGCGAGCGCCGCTTCGATTTCGCCCTCGGCCGCCAGCGCCTCGATCGCAACGGTCAGGTCGCGCACCGCGCGTTCCGGATCCGTGTCGCTTCGGGTGAAGGAAAAGCCGATTCCACCGGAGCGCTGAACGTCCTTCAAGGCCGCCTCCGCTCCCGCGGTCTCCAATATGGTATGCAAAGCCGCGCGATCAAGCGCCGCCCCGGACGTCACCGCATCGACCATATGATCGCGCAATTTTGCGGCCAGAGGATCGGCGATCGGCAAGACGGCCAAAGTCTCGGCATTGGCGGGCAAGGCTTCGGACAGGCGATTAATGCCACCCGAAAAGAACGCTTGATTCCCCCAGATAATGTGGCAGCGAAAACGCCTGACCGTCACATCGGGACGGCACGAAGGGTGACTATACACGAAAACAAGGCGCGAAAAAGGTTTTTTGTCCCACTTTCGCAAAAACCAGCAGTTTTGGGAAAACTCGAGAGACTTGCAAAAGTTGGAAGGTCATGCGACAATCCTCGAGCTATGGGCGGTTAGCTCAGCGGTAGAGCACTCGCCTCACACGCGAGGGGTCACGTGTTCAAATCACGTATCGCCCACCATATCAGGACGCAAGTTTTAAAGCTTGCGTCTTCATTATTCAATAGAGACATATTCTGTTTCAGATAGTAGATCAGATTTGTTCACTTGTATGAACTGATATGTATACGCTACTGGTTGTGGATAGATATTTCTAATGTACAAAATGTTGTGATTGATATGTTGTCAGCGTAATGCTACGATGTTTTTGATTATCGGGGGGAAATATGTCAAATCAAGTAACGATTAATCAAGTAGCTGATTACATTCTTTCCTTTGCACAGGAAAGTGGCGCTTTTATTAGTCATTTAAAATTACAAAAACTTGCGTACTATGCTCAGGCTTGGCACTTGGCATTGCATGATGAACCTTTGTTTGAGGGATCATTTGAAGCTTGGATTCATGGTCCTGTAAATACGTCATTGTACGAAAGGTTCAGAAGTCATAGCTATAAAAATATTGAATTGGATGTAACACGTCCAGAGCTAAATGAATCTGCTAAATTGTTTATGGATGATCTTTTAGAACAGTATTTTTCATTTGATGCTTATGAACTTGAAAGACTTTCTCACCAAGAAGCACCCTGGCTTAATGCTAGAGGCTCACTTGATCCAACTATGCAGTGTTACAGAAATATTTCCGAATTAGATATGAAAACTTTTTACAAAGCAAGAGTAGGGATATAATTTGCCATCAAGAATTAATCCAGGAAAAATTGAAAAAAGTAAGTCGAGAATTAATGCGGGAGGGGAAAATCTATCCCTCCCGATTTCTTTATCTTTTTCTTTCCAATTTTTGCAAGAAAAACACGATAAATTTAATTTTTCAGGTAAAAATACAGATTATTTTATAATTCTTTTTACCCGATTGAAAGAACTTTCGACTTGGAATAGAAAGCGTTTCTGCAATGAAAGAAGTGATTCATGGCGAATTCATCAGCATGAATGGAGTAATGCTGGAGTTTCTGAAAATACATATGGAACTGGAGTAAATGGAGTAAAAAACGATGAGCACGATGAAGCATCTTATCAATTCCAATTAAGTGCAAATTTACATGGCAGAATTCATGGATTTTTAATTGGTGAAATATTTTATGTGGTTTGGTTTGATCCAGAACATAAACTTTATTCAAGATAGACTTGCTGTTTTGTTTTCATTTCTTGGATGAATGCAAAGTTTCCATCCAACGGATTAAGCCAATATTTCACAATACGATGACTACTTTCAGTAAATAAAAGCGAGAATTCGAATTAACGGTTGAATTCATTTGCTTGGGAATTTCACACCGTTTTGTACGGTAATTATCCCTCTTTTAAAATTTAAAGCCATATAATCAAACGAGGCATCGCTACCCGAAATGTAAAACTCGAGCAAATCTGAAGACCCGTAGCGAATTTGTGTGATCTTTGAATCAAAGACCACCGGTTTTAATGCGCCACCATTAATTCGAACTGCCACCACCTGGTTTTTAAACCTCGCAAGACTAGTTTCGTAAGAGACGACCAGCTTGCCGTTCGCCAGTTCCATGTAGACCCGTCGCTGAGACCAGCCTTCTCTAGCATCTGGGAAGCGGAAATCGCCGCTAAACAACAAATTGATGCGCCCCTGTTTTTTCTGAAGTTGATCTGGGTTGCCCTCAAACCAGTAATTAATCAATCGCCCAAGATTCTGCTGAACATTTCCAGTTATTGTAAAGGTGTCTTTGACCCTCCTCGCAGTGAAGGACGGACATTTCATCACAAAAGATTCTTCGATCTCCTTTTTCGACGCTGGGTTCGGGAAACGTGCAGGAAAATTAAGCACGGCAATCGCAACAGGCTCATGGATCGCGCTATCCCACAAAGTACGGTCACCTATTTGGAATAAGGTATTTTCGTAACACTCGAGCTTGCTTTGTGCATGTACTGCTCCAAGAGTGAAAAGTGAGACTGCCAATAATACCACCACAAAAATCCGTTGAGTCATAACATCTCCAATCAGTCACTATGCTCTGTTAGGTACTACAACTGTGATAAACGGGTTGAAATACCACTGGCTCAAAAATCATTTTGTCACACGACCTTGCAATTCGCCTTTTGCAATCGCAAGGGCTTGATCGGCACTCTCGAGAAGCATCTTTTCAAGTTTTGGTTTCATCAACTTTTTCTTGGGCATCATGCACCTCCTGACTATTTCCCTTCCCAAACTTTAACCACCGTTTTCGCCGCCGCATTCAACACTTCATCAAACGCCAAAAACCGCACCCCACGCCGTTCTCTCGAGACTCGCGCACAGGTGGCAAGGTGTACGGCATCCGCGCCTCTTAAACCTTTTGAACGGGTGTACACGGCAGCTTCTTTGGCAATCCAATCGTTCACCTCAATACGCTCGAGGTCTTCCCAGTCGCCCAACAGATTTTTGAAGGCTTGTTGCGCCTCAGCTTCGGTCAGGTCGCCTTGACTTGCTTTCCGAGCAAAAGCACTTACGGCTTCGGGCATGGCAAGTGTGCTGACAACAACCCTTTTCGCTTCTTGAAGGGCAGCCATGACGATGGGGGTTTCTTCTTCTTCAAGGTAAATTTTCACCAAGGCGCTCGAGTCTAAAAATAGGATCATTTCTTGCGTCCAGCAACCGCCAGATCGCGTTCTTCGCGTTGCTTGGCAATGTCAGCAGCGACGCTCGAGCCATTTCGGGTTTTGATGGTGGGGTACTTGGGTGCAAATTTCCCTCGAGCGGGCGTGATTTTGAGTTGTTGGTCGCCAACCTGACCAGGTTTAAGGCTTTCGAGGGGTGGCATTTGTGAAAGGTCAATCATCGGCTCTTCGACCACCTCGAGCAGGTCGTTTGGCGTGACCACTTGACCCGTTAAACGACTGAGGGCTTGCATGATTTCAATAAATTGTGCGGTGTGAATGTGGTCTGGTGCTTGGGTTTCCTTTGCCCATTTATAAACGGTGTTGCGGCTGACCGCGCCAGTCACGGCTTTCTCGAGCTTGTATGCCGTGAGGTTGTGGGTTTGAAGGTATTCGCCCAATCGCATATTGAGTCTCATCATGCTTACGAGTATAGCACGTTGATGAGTTGTGAACTTCAGTAATGTAAAACGTTTTGCACTATATAGATCATCCCGAGTGTTTTGTTGCACCCAACTTCCCAATCGGAATCTCGAGTACCCCTTTAAGCCCACCTTCTTCTGCTTGCGAAAGTTCCAATCGTCCATTGTGGCTTTCCATGACGGCATTCACCAGCGTTAATCCCAAGCCCGAACCTGGCAGGTGTTGTACGCCCAACCCGCGTTGAAAGGGTTGCCGCAGTCGCTCGAGTTCGGGTTCTGGAATGCCAAGACCATCATCAGAAACCTCGAGGTAAACGTGTTGGTTTTCCGTTCCCGTCCGAATCCAGACGTGACCGCCAACGCGACCGTATTTAATCGCATTCTCGAGCAGGTTGCTGATGGCGAGCCGCAAACCTGAAGGGTCTCCAACAAGTGCGGCAGGCTCGAGCGTGGATTCGATGCTGATGTTGTGCGCCTGGGCTTGGGCTTCGAGGAGTTGAATCGCGTCAAATGCCAGTTCGGACAGGTCGAGGGCTTGATGGTTCGCGGTTTGGTCTGAACGCGCCAGAGTAAGCAGTGAATTGACGGTGGCGGTCATCTGACGGGCAATCTCGTCCGCCTCGAGCAGCGCTGCGCGGTAGGTGTCATCGTTGCGGGTTCGCTCGAGGGTCAGGCTGGTGCGTCCAATCAATGCCGCCAGTGGCGTGCGGAGTTCGTGCGCCGCACCCAGGGTGAATGCCCGTTCGCGTTCGATGGTGTACTCGAGACGCTCGAGCATGGCGTTGACGGTGCGGGTCAGGCGTGCCATTTCATCGTTGCCTGGAGCGGTTGGAACGCGTTCTTGGTAGCGTCCCGAACTGGCAATTTGCGCGGCAAGGGTACTGACCTGATCGACTGGACGCAAGGCGCGGTCTGCCAGCCCATAGCCCGCCACAAAACCGATCAGCAACAATACTGGCAGCACCACCAAGACAACCTGCCCCGCTCGAGCAATCGTCTTTTCCAACTCGAGTTGCGAACGTGCGGCTTGGATAAAATTGTTTTCTGGCAAGGCTTTGGTAAAAATCCGAATCTCACCGACAGTTTGAAAGCCTGGCTCGAGTTTGACCTGCACTTTAAAATCACCAAAACGATCCAGCAGTTTTCCGCGTTGATCGAACACCGCCAACGAGGTTGCGCCAGATTCACTGGGCTGAAAACGTTGCCCTTCAGTCTCGAGGCGCGGATTGCTTTCTTGCCCTCCAAGTTGACTGATGGCAAGATCGGCGGCTTCGCGCAGGGCATCATCGAAGCTTTGGTACAGGCTTTGGCGCAGCGCCACAAACAAAACCGCCGTTCCGAGCGCCAAGATCAAAGCCGAAATCAGGGCGTAAAACAACGTCAGTTTGAAACGCAAACTCAAGGTTGATTCCCAAGCTCGAGCCGTCCGAGGCGGTAGCCGATGCCGCGCACGGTTTCGATCACGTCTGCGCCAAGTTTGCGGCGCAAAGTCGAAACGAAGACATCAACGGCTTTAAAATCCACTTCGCTGCCTTCAGACCAGACGCGTTCGATCAGGCTCGAGCGGCTGTACGCCCGTCCTGGGGTCAGCGCCAGACACTCGAGCAAGGTGTACTCGCGTGGGGTGAGTGGGGCGCGTTCACCGTCGCGGGTGACCTCGTGTGCCTCGAGGTCTAGCATCAAACCTTGTGGCAGGTTGACCAAATTGCTTGCCTCACCTTTGGAGCGCCGCACCAAAGCGCGAACTCGAGCACGCAATTCCCTGAAGTCAAAAGGTTTGGTCAGGTAATCATCGCCGCCCGTGTCCAACCCCTCGAGCTTGGAATCCATGTCGCTGCGGGCGGTCAAAAAGAGAATTGGGGTTTTGTCAGCGCGGTCTCTTAAAGCTCGAGCCAGTTCAAAACCGGCTTCACGACCCTCGGGCAGCATCACGTCAAGAATCAGCAAGTCATACGTTTCACATCGCGCCATGCCATCACCGACGCTGGCGTTCGGGGCATGGTCAATCAGCAAACCGTCTTCGCTCAAGCCCTCGAGAATCAAACGGCTCAAACGTGGGTCATCTTCGACGAGCAGTAAACGCATCACGCCTCCGTTCTCTCGAGCTTGACCATCATGCTAGAACACTTGGGTTTGGAAACGGTAAAGACACCAAACCAAAACCTTTCAAAACCAAATCCAAACCTTCAAGGTTCAAACTGCGTGCAATCAGACAGGTGGTGTTGAAGCTCGAGTCGACACTGCGTCTGATGATTGAAACCCTGGAGGTCAAACCATGAAACCCATGACTGTATTCGGCATCGTTATTGGCTTTTTGAGTATTTCGGCGGCAGCCCATCAATTGGTGCTCGCAAAATCGAGCGCTCAAAGCACACAACCTTACGCCCCCGTGATTGATCCTGCCAATTTTGTTACAAAAGTCGATCACCCGTACTTTCCGTTAAAACCAGGCACAACTCGCATTTTTGAAGGCAAAATCGAGGCTGGTTTTGAACACGAAGAAGTTGTAATCTCTGCCAACACCAAAGTCATCATGGGCGTGACTTGCGTTACGGTGACTGATACGGTCACGATTGATGGCAAACTGAAAGAGGCAACCACAGACTGGTACAGCCAGGATAAACAAGGCAACGTCTGGTACTTTGGCGAGGACTCAAAAGACTATCAAGATGGCAAGGTCGTCAGCACCAAAGGCTCTTGGCTCGCTGGAGTTAACGGTGCGCTCCCTGGTTATGTCATGAAAGCCAATCCCAAAGTGGGCGAAACGTATCGCCAAGAGTATTACAAAGGCGAAGCCGAAGACTGGGCAACGATCATGAGCTTGAACGAATCCGCTACCGTTCCGCAAGGGTCGTACAAGAATATCTGGATGACCAAAGACTGGGCAGCCCTCGAGAATCCACCAGTTTTTGAATACAAGTATTACGCCAAAGGCATCGGGCAGATCATGACCACGGGCGGCACAGGCAAGAACAGTTGGAAAATATCCTTGGTCGAGATTCAGAGCAAATAAACCTCGAGCCAAGCACAAGACGCAAGCGCAAAGGCTTGCGTCTTTTCTTGAGACATTCTCTCGAGAAATGCTTTTCACTGCGCCATCATCAACGCGAGACGACCTCTAGACACCTGAATACCCTGCTGTCACAATCGGGTGCTATCATCCAAAATGTGAAATGCTCTCGAGTACAACAATTCAACCAAACTCGAGAATAAAATCAATCGCAAACGCGACTGAACGCATCTAGGAGGCATCATGAAGGTAGGCATTAACGGTTTCGGACGCATTGGTCGTCAAGTTTTCCGCATTTTAGCCGAGCACGGCATTGAAGTTGCTGCGGTGAACGACCTCACCGACAACGCCGAACTGGCGCAACTCTTAAAGTACGACACCAACTACGGCAAGTACCCTGGCGTGGTCGGCAGCGACGATCAGAACATCATTGTGGACGGCAAAAAAACCCGTATTTTTGAAGAGCGCGACCCCGCCAAGATTCCTTGGGCGGACATGGGCGCCCAAATCGTGATCGAAAGCACTGGGCGTTTCACCAAAGCCGAAGCCGCTCGAGCACACATTACAGGTGGCGGCGCGAAGAAAGTCATTATTTCTGCCCCAGCCAAAGAAGAAGACATCACCATCGTCATGGGCGTCAACGAAAACAATTACGACGCCAGCAAGCACCACATCATTTCCAATGCAAGTTGCACCACCAACGGACTCGCCCCAGTTGCCAAAGTCTTGTTCGACAAGTTCGGCATTGAAAAAGGCATCCTGACCACCGTTCACGCCTACACCGCCAGCCAAAGCCTGGTGGACGGACCACGCGGCGACCCCAGGGACAATCGCGGCGCAGCCATGAACATCGTGCCAAGCAGCACCGGTGCAGCTCGAGCCGTGGGCTTGGTGATTCCAGAGCTTCAAGGGAAATTCACCGGCATGGCGTTCCGTGTTCCGGTCAGCACGGTCTCCGTGGTCGATTTCACCGCCATTCTTGGTAAAGAAACCACCGTCGCTGAGATCAACGCCGTCATGAAGGAAGCTGCCGAGGGAAGCCTGAAGGGCATCCTCGAGTACACCGAAGAACCACTGGTCAGCATCGACCTGAAGGGCAACCCGCACTCGAGCATCTTCAGCGCGATGGAAACCCTGGTTTTGGGCGGTAATTTTGTGAAGGTTGTCGCTTGGTACGACAACGAATGGGGTTACAGCAACCGTGTTGTGGACCTTGTGAAGCACATCTCCAAAAGCCTGTAAGATTCAGTGTCGTTTGAGGATAAAACATGTTCCTCGAGAATTCTTAAAACGTGTACCGTAGGGGCGAACCTTGTGTTCGCCCTTTCGCACGAACCGAGGACGCTCGAGAAAACCAAAAAAGTTTTTGGAGGTTAATTATGAAAAATCTGGAATCTTTAGATGTTGCAGGTAAACGCGTGCTTGTGCGCGTGGATTACAACGTGCCAATCGAAAATGGCGTGATCGAAGATGACACCCGCATCACGGCAAGCTTGCCAACCGTCAACTATCTGCTCAGTCACGGCGCGAGTGTAATTTTGATGTCGCATTTGGGACGCCCCAAAGGTGTGGATGACAAATTCCGTCTCGCGCCTGTGGCGGCGCAACTCGAGAAGGTGCTGGGCAAACCCGTG
>JAYTKL010000075.1:0-6809 GCA_043730305.1 Deinococcales bacterium
AAACTTCAAAGCAGCACGGTCAAAATAGGACAGGTACTGACCATTCCGACCGTGACCAACAGCAGCCCAGTCCCCAAGGTCAGCCCAGGAACTCGAGAGGCGAGTTTTCAAGGGCAAACGAGCGCCAAAGTGATTCACCGCCTTAAAGCCTTTCCTGGCGACCCCGTGACCGTGCGGGTGATGGGCGCAAAAGGTGGGGCGCCAATTGTCACCTGGGGTCCACAACGCCCCGACGGTACGTTTGAAGAACTGGTCATGACGCCAGACGCCAATGACTGGGTTGGCGTCGGACGCGAATTGCTGGGTGAGTCACCAAAAACAATCAACTTGGAAACCAACATCGGCGTCGAAGCCATCAACTCGAACCTGAAGTTAATGAGCGACCCGCAAGGGATTCAGAATGTTTTTGTCAGTCAACAGGTGCTATCAACCGCCAACGACACCAACCGCGAACGCGAACTGGCAGTGCTGAACCCTGCCTACAAACAAAGCGAACTGACCCCTCGAGGCTTCTTTAAACCTTGGACTGCGCCGCTGGGCAGCGCCCACATCAGCCCATTCGGGCAAGCCAGACGTTACGAACGCGGTGGAGATGTGAAATACCATTACGGCGAAGATTACGCCGGTAAAATCGGTGAATCAATCCGTGCTGCCAACGACGGCACGGTGGTCATCGCAGGGTTTTACGCCATTCGTGGCGGTCTGGTCGGTATTGACCACGGCGCGGGCATTGTCAGCCTGTACTTTCACCAGTCCAGAATAAATGTTGCCATTGGACAAAAAGTCACTCGAGGTGAAGTGATCGGTTTGGTCGGCGCGACGGGTTTTGTCACCGGTCCACACTTGCACTTTGAAATGCGCGTTAGGGGCGAAGCCACCGATCCCAAACAATGGATTGGCAAAATTTTCCCTTAAAACCTCGAACTTTTCTCATCTGGGTCAATACAATGACAGTTATGCGGATTGTCGGTTTGACTCGAGTCTTGAGTGTGGTCTTGATTGGCGGCTTGGCACTGGCGCAAGTTGCCAACCGACCAGACCCGGTTGTTTTGTTCGTCAACGACTTGCCCGTGTTTGCCAGCGAGTATTACCGCGCCCAAATCGAAAATCCAGCCGCCGCGCTGCCCAGCAAGGGATTTTTCAAAACCGACCGTGACAACCTGGCACTGGCAAGCGTGGTCAAAACCCAAGCCATTCAAAGTGACGCCAGCAACATTGAAGTCAGCAGCAGTGAAGTTGACCACGAAATCAACGACCTGATCAAACAAAACAACTGGGATTTTAATCAATTTAAGCAAAACATTGAAGCCGCAGGGTACAGCATTGAAAGTTACCGACGCTCACTGCGTCAAGAACTGCGCTTTGAACGTCGAATTTTACAGATCAAAAACCAAGTCAGCCTCAGCTTTGAAGAGCTGAACCTGTTTTACAACCTGTTTAAAAACCGTTATGCCAGCAACGGCAAACCACCGCCTTTGACGCAAATCAAAAACCAAGTCGAAAACGATGCCAAAACCATCAAAACCAAAGCCGCCCTCGAAAACTGGTCTCGCAAACTCATGATGGACGCCAAACTGCGCCTCCCAGAAAACTCGAGCTTGGAAATATACAACCCCAGCGTTGCCAAAATGGGCAATCTTGAGATAAACCTCTGGAAGCTAAACCAAACCGTCTACAACGACCCTCGATTTATCACAATGCAAAACACCAGCCCAAACCTGGCGGTGGAACTTCAAAAATTAAAAACCAGCATTCTCGAGCAACTGATCAACCAGTGCATTGCCCTCGAGTTTGCCAAAAAAACTGATAAGCCATTTATTGGGCAAGGACAAGATTTGCTCCAGGCGGTCACAATTTACAAATTGCAAAACCTGACGGTGACGAACGCCGAAATGACACGGTACTATCAAACCAACATCTCGAGCTTTCAAACCCCAGGCGTTGCCAGTTTTAAAACCTTTACCTTCTTCAAGTCTGCCAGCGCCAACGCATTTCGCAACGAACTGATTCGCAGTGGACGCCCAGTCGAAACCATTGCCAGCAAATACACCCAAAACCGCAACAACAAATTGATTCAAAGCACAACAAACCAACTGATTCCAGCCATTCGAAAAGTGATCTTTGAGCAAAAACTAACGAAAGTCAAAAACGGTTTGATCACCCAAGTTATCACCACCAATGGCAAAACCCTGGTATTTTTTGTGCAAAACATTCAATACCCCAAAACGCCCACTTACAACCAAGTCAAAACCCAAGCCATGCAAAAAACCCTGGCATACAAACGCCAAACGACCACCAAAACCTGGCTGCAAAACGCCCGCAAAAGCCTCAAGCTCGAGAATCAACTGACCGCCATTCAAAAAGATTCTGAAACCCGTGGCAACCGCAGTGCAAACCTCACCGCCAGCCAAATGCCCAACACACGGACACCCAAACCAGAACCCAAAACACCAACCCTGCAACCCTAAAATTGCAACCTCGAGCCAGACCAAAACACCCACGATTGACACGGTACGCTTGAGCACATATAATCTCGAGCGCTGCCCAAGAAGGGCAAGCGAATGGCCTGTTAGCTCAGTCGGTAGAGCAGCTGACTTTTAATCAGTGGGTCGCTGGTTCGAATCCAGCACGGGCCACCACAAGAAAAGGATGCCATTGGCATCCTTTTTTCATTTCTCTTGATTTTCACAGCCATATCGGTTTTCGGCAATGGGTGTAAATTTGGTGTAACTTGAGTTTTGAGGAGCATTTTTCAAAAAGTGTTTTTTGGCAAATTGGCATTTCGGTAAACCATCTTGATTTTCACAGGAAGAGGATTTTTTGCTGCAAGCAGATTGTTAGGCTTGCCAAGAAGGGGTAATCATGAAATATCAGCCAATTCAAGCCAACGAATTCACTTCTTTTGTTAGGACACTGCAAGGGCAAGAAATACCAACCACCTCGAGAAAGAGAATATTCACTATTGACGTTGTTAGAGACGATATGAATTTTACTCCGATGTCATCAGGTAAGGTAAGACCGCACCCACATAAGTATGTGGAAAAAGTATTAAATTCGTTCAACGAAACACAGTCTTTCACACAGACTGCTTACAGAGATGATGGCATTGTCAATGCTGCCTACATGCTGACACTGATTTCGATGTATATCGAAGCAGATAAACGTGTTCTTCACGAATAAAATCATGTATTGTGGCTAAACAGGCGTGCCATTGGAATTGCAGTGTTCTCCAATTCTTCAGTGTAGACATGCCTGTACACCAGTGTCATTGTTGGAGAAGCGTGATCATTACCGCAACGTTGCACCGTAACCTGTACTGCCGCTGCGAGCGCTTCTGGAATGTTGAAGCCAGCAACTCGAGTCCTCGAGATTTGGCGAGTGCCAGCGCGAACAGGGTATCGGATCGCTGGTGCAACACAACAGAGTTCAAATAGAATACTGATTCATATCACTGTGGTGATGCAAATCTCGAGTGGCTGTTTGCTAGGGCAAACTTAACAACTATCTCGAGACAAAGAATGCTTTCCTAACGCACTTCATAGAATTTTAGGTATCTCCAAGCCTCGAAATTGGTGTGTAAAATCTGCGTCAAAATGAAATCTAAAAAGTAAGTGTATCTCGAGAAGCACAGCCAAAGAGCAATACTTTGCAAAATCGCTTGTGGACGTTGCCTTGACAGTTTTCAGAAAAAGCCATAGCATTTTCGAGTCAATCACATTTCAGCGTTTGTTCGTCAACAGCCGTGCTTTGCAGCCTCAGCGCTATTCAAACCGCACAAGCAAAGCCACATTCAAGCCGCCGTGTTTCAACCTGCACGACACCAAGGAGTGCCATGATCGCAACTGCCCCAGCTCAACCACTGCACGTGGAATCCTTCGATATCGCCACCACGATGGGACAGCTTTACGGTTCAGGCATCACCGGATTGAAGGGCGCTTTCCCACGCGAGTGGGTTGCAGTCCTCGGGCAAGAGATCAATGCCCTGTACGAATCAGCCCTCAGTCGCCCTGGCGGGGCGGTCGGGCGGGGCACCAAGCGCCATTACGTCGAGATTCACCCGGAGGACATCAGCGGTTTCGTTGACTTGGTCTCGCATCCTTGGGTCATTGCCGTGTGCGAGGCGGTTCTGGGACCGAATTACAAGATCGTCGAGATTGGCTTTGACGTTCCCAACCCTGGCGCACTCGAGCAACCCTGGCATCGTGATTTCCCATCACCCGAAGACACCCTCGTGGGTCGCCGTCTGAACTCGTTGGCTTTCAACTTGACCACAGTTGATGTGCTCGAGGATATGGGACCTTTCGAGATCGCGCCCGGCACGCAGTGGGATTACTCACCAGATTTCGAGCATGAGATGTTCCCGCCCAAGAGCTTGTATCCCCGTTACGAGGACAGGGCGGAACGCAAGATGCCAATGATGGGGGACATTTCGGTGCGTTCGGCTTTGACCATTCACCGGGGGACCGCCAACCGTTCACAAAAATCGCGCCCAGTATTGGTGCTTGGTGCGGATGCGCCCGGGGCGAACAACGCCGAGCGTCACGATCTGCAAATCACACGAGCCTTCCACGGGCGTTTGTCGGGGGCGGTATTGGATCACCTGACGTACCGATTGGTTGATGATCTCGAGGTGATCAACCAGGGTCACACGATTGAGGGACTGATGATGGGGGACGCTTGAGGCGATCAGCGGTCACACAACAGGTGTTCGATCCTCGGTTGGTTCGAGCCTCATAACGAGTCTGAATTGTGTTTTCAAGGCAGATGCAGCACCCGCGCGAGATGTTGGATCAGTCGGTCTGATCCTCGTGGTCTGAACTTTTCGGCATTCGGTGCTGGTCTGAATTCCAGCGTTGTGGGTCAATCTCGCCGCCGTACAGTGGCATCGGCAGCGGCTGATCCCCTGGCTGGAATTGATCCCACATCCTAGTCAGTCCCGCCGTACCGTACTTGCGAACTCGAGTCACCTGTTCCAAGTCGAGCACGTCGGTCAGGACAGTGGCTTCCGATCCAGCCGTGGCGGTTCTGACCAGCCCCTCCGGGTCCACGATCAGGCTTTGTCCCGTGCCAATCGGTCCGGCGCAGTTGACGCTGACCACAAAGACCTGATTGACAATGGCGTTGGCTCGAGCCAGCACGATTTCCTGGGTGCGGTCGCAAGTGGTGGTTTTGACCAGGTTCAGCACAACCTCCGCACCCATCCAGGCAAGATGTCGGGTGACTTCGGGAAACCAGGCGTCGTAACAGATCGAGAATCCGGCACGACCGACTCCCGGCATCTCGAAGGTCACAAAACGGTCTCCGGCATCGAAGGGTTCGTAGGGTCGCCAGGGAAAAACTTTGCGGTACGAGGCGACCAATACACCCTCGGGCGAGAGGGCGAGTGCGGTGTTGAACAATTCCCCGCCCGCGCCCAACTCGCAGACGCTGCCCGGAATCAACCAGACACCCAAGTCCGCCGCGAGTTCACGCAGGGTGCGAACTCGAGCGCCACCCAGCGGTTGGGCAATCTCGAGCAACACCTGCTTGTTCAGGTCGGCATGAAACAAATGCAGTTCTGGGTAGACGATCATTTGGGTTTGTGGGAATGATTTCAGCAAGTCTTGTGCGTGATCGGCGAAACTCGAGAATGGTTCGTCTATTTTTTGTGGTTGTGCCTGCACCACGGCAATCGGTAAAACCCTTGACATACGTCCTCCAATCCTCGAGCCTCAAACCAATTTTTGATTCGCTCAATCCTTGATCCGTAAGCGTGCCGATGCCGCATGTCCCGCCATGCCCTCGTGGTCTGCCATCGCCACGGCGAACGGCGCGACCTGCATGTTTCCGGCTGCCGTCGCGTCCTGCCAGGTCACGGTCTTGATGAACTTCCCGACCCACAAGCCGCCCGTGTACCGTGCCGCCCGAATCGTCGGCAGCACGTGGTTCGTGCCAATCCCTTTGTCGCCGTAAACGACCGTGGCGTTGTGACCCAAAAAGAGCGATCCGTAATTGGTCAGCCGCTCGAGATACCATTTCGGATCACGGGTCTGTACCTCGAGGTGTTCGCTGGCAATCTGGTCGGAAACTTTCAGCATCTCCTCGTCATCTGCGACCAGGATCACCTCGCCGAGTTCGCGCCAGGATTGACCTGCGGCATCTGCCGTCGGCAAGATTTTGAGTTGACGTTCAATCTCGAGCAGGGTCGCCTCGGCGATGTCTCGAGAACTTGTGATCAGAATCGATTGCGAGTTCGTGCCGTGTTCCGCCTGTGCGAGCAGGTCGGCGGCGATCACCTCGGGATCGGCCGTTTCATCGGCCAGGATGCAGATTTCGGTCGGACCGGCGAGCAGGTCAATCCCGACCACGCCGAAGAGTTGACGTTTGGCCTCGGCGACGAACGCATTGCCCGCACCGACGATCATGTCCACCCCCTCGAGCGGCGGAGCATCTTCGATGCCGAACGCCATCGCCGCCATCGCCTGCGCCCCACCAATCGTGAAGATTTCATCTGCGCCGGATTGGACCATGCCGTACAACTGTGCCGGGTTGATGCCCTGCGTGCCGCGTTGCACCGGGGCGCAGGCGACGATGCGTTTGACACCCGCGACTTTCGGCACGCCAATCGTCATGGCGGCGGCGGCCATGATCGGGTAACGCCCACCGGGGATGTACGACCCGACCGCATTGACTGGAATTTGCTTCTGTCCGAGCGTCACTCCCGGCAGCGTCTCGAGTTCAAAATCGGTCAGCGTATCGCGTTGCGCCTGCGCGAATTTTTTGACCTGCGTGATTGAGAAATCAATCGGTCGTCTGGTGTCGGCATCAAC
>JAYTKL010000076.1:0-1201 GCA_043730305.1 Deinococcales bacterium
AATCATCACCAGTCAATTGAAAATTGGAACGCTTCCAGAAGCCACCAGCATCTGGCGGCAATCGATTGTTCCAAGTCTCGAGAACACCAAAGGTTTTCAAGGTGGCTACATGACCAGCGATCCAAACACGGGTAAGGGTATGGTCGTGACGCTTTGGGCAACCCAAGCCGATGCCAGCGCAATGGACTCGAGCGGACAGTATCAACAATCGATCGCCCAGTTTGCGAATCTGTTGGAATCTGCACCCAACCTCGAGTTGCTCGAAGTCACCGTTCAAGTTTAATTTTCGAGCATTCATAACTTATTCGCCGTCGCTGGCGTGACCGCCCTCACCTGGCATGGCAATACTCGGTGCTTGAATGCTGCCTTTTTGCCCTCGAGCGTTCAAAGCCGCACTGAGGCTTTCCATGCTCTTCATTTCGCCATGAACCAACCTGATTTCGCCTTTGACATCTTTTGACCACTCGAGCAATTCGGTGCGGTCGGCGTGGGCGCTGAAACCGTTGATGGTGTTGACACTGGCATTCACCGCAACGTCAATGCCGTTAATTCTGACACGGTCAGCGCCGTCCACCAAACGCCTGCCCAAGCCGCCTTCGGGTTGAAATCCGACGATCACCAAACTGGTTTTTGGGTCGCCGAGGTGGTTGATCAGGTGATGCAAGATTCTGCCGCCCGACATCATGCCGCTGCCCGCAATAATCACGGCGCTGCCGGTCATGGTGTTTAAGGCTTTGGATTCGTCGGTGGTTTTGGTGTACTGAAGACGCGCCGTCTCGAACGGGTCTTTGGTTTCAAACATTTTTTGAATCTCGGGGACAAATTCGTGCTTGGCGGTGCTGTAAGTTTTTTCGATGCGCCCAGCCAGCGGCGAATCGACAAACACGGGCAGAATCGGAATCAGTTTTTGTTCCTCGAGTCTGGCAATGTGATACAGCAAATCTTGGGTGCGCTCGAGGGCAAAACTTGGGATTAGGATTTTGCCGCCCCGTTCGGAGGCTTGAATCAAAAGGTTCGCAAGCTCTTTGAGGCTTTCTTCAAAAGGTCGGTGGTCACGGTCGCCGTAAGTGCTTTCCATCAAAACAATGTCGGCATCTGGACAGGGTACTGGGTCGGGCAAAATGTCTTTTCGGGCATTGCCGAGGTCGCCACTGAAGACAAAGCGCTCGCCAGCACTTTCAAACAACAAAATGGCGCTGCC
>JAYTKL010000077.1:0-8476 GCA_043730305.1 Deinococcales bacterium
GGCGATTGGGATTACGACTCGAGTTTGGTCGTGGGCGGAGTTGGTGGTCACGCCTGTTTGGGCGATGAAGGCAGTGCGGAATCATTCCAACTAACCACCCAATCAAAACTGCACTCGATAATAACAAACACCTATCTCGACCAACGAGCGAAATTCTGTACCGCATGGGTCGAATTTCGGAACGGGCACTTGAAATATTTCATGGCGACCAAGAAAAAGCCGTGCGTTGGTTAACCACGCCATCGTTTGGACTGAACAACGAAATACCCTTAAGATTCGCTCGGACTGAGGTGGGTGGCGAATGCGTTCTTGAACTGCTCGAGGAACTCATTGATGGTGGTGTTGCTTAAATGCTGCAAGCGCTCAGATTCCTTTGCTCTTCCGAGGTCGCTTTCCAGCAGGAAAATTCATCACTAATTCTTTTGCGTTCGGCGCAGCCAATAGCTTGCCAACAGGAATCTCGAGCTGCTGGGAGATTCGCATGATCGTCTCGAGCGATGGGTTGGTGCGCTTGGCACGTTCCATCTCGAGAATCTGGTATGTCCTTAACGGCAAGCCAAGGAGTTCGGCAGTTTCTTCTTGGGACAAGCGTTTTTTCAATCGCGCTTTGCGAATACGAAGACGAACCACGCGAAGGAAATCAGCATCAAGCACGTTTTCATGCTGCTGATTTTGAAATCATTTTGTAACGATTTAACTTATGTCATAAAATAATATGATCTAAAACTTTGATTTGTTCTCGAGCGTCCAAGTGTGTTACAGTCCTGACACACGCCAACATCTTCGGATTCACTGGCAAAAACTCTTTCCCACAAGACGCAACAGCTTCGCCCCTTCCAACGGGCAACCACCGAAGCTGTTGTTTTTATTTTTTGTCCAAGGAGATCAGCCAGATGTCGAAACCCCTCGAGCCACAAAATCACGAGTACGAAGTCAACATCAGCCACCAATACCATGCCTTTCTCGTCTGTAACGTACTGATCCATGATTCAGGTCGCGGCAAGCAAGTCGAACTCGAGATTCAAGGGAAGCAATACAAAGCCTCAATCAGTGTCAAAGCCTTACGTGTTTCACCCAACCTCAGTGGACGCTGGCGGGCAACCTTGCATTTCAGATGTAAACCAGATGCCACCCTTACCAGCAGGCTGTCGTTGCAACGTATTCGACCTCTGACATCACAAAACGAAGACCAACCCGCATTCTGGGCTTGTACAGGCGATGTGACCACGATCAACGATGAAAATGGACTGCTCGAGATTCGCGTATACCCTGGGAAACGAAAGATCAGCAAATTCTCGTTGTTTGCCAAAGCCCAACCAGAACAACTCGAGCAGCTCCGCAAAACCAAACACGTTCATGTCACAGGCACGCTTGAGCATCAAAAATTGGTGGTTTTGCATCTTGAGTCTCGAGAGCGGGTTGAAATGGCGGCAATCGGATTGGTCAGCAATGAGCAAACCAATACCCTTGAACCACAAGAACTCGAGGTTTCAAGTCAACAAAGGGAGCAGTGATCAAAGTTGAAATCGAACCTGGGATCAAGTCTGCAAGCTTGTCCAAAATGTCAGAGTCAAGACACTACCAAAAATGGCACTGTGCCTGGAAAATCGGGTCGCATACAACGCTTTCGATGTAACAATTGCAAGCACATTTGGAATGATCCGATAGTACCAAGTAAGCCCGCCAGTGTGTCTCGAGCATCCAAATCTCGTGTCGTGGAGAAATCTGCGGCTGCCCGTTTGACAAGTCACTCGAGTACCAGTCCACACACACCGAAATCACCAGAATTGAAAACGCTTCAACCCTTCATTGCTCACCATCGAAAGCTCGAGTTGGACATTCCCCTTGATTGGAGTCCAATGGGTCTGCTGAGTTTCGCTCGAGCTGCCCAACAAAACCTTGTGCAAACTTCGCTGTCGTTCGATCAGCCTGGTCAGGCGGAATTCGAGTGGCAGGCTTTAAGTCCAGAACTCAAAGCCTATGTGCGTGCAAGACAACACTTGGATTTTGCTTTGTTGTTGCAATTGAGTAGTATTTTTGCAACACCTGGCATTCAACCCGTTTTAACATCTTTTGAAGCCCTTTCAGAGCAAGAACACGTTCAAACAAAGCCTCTTCAACCAGTAAATCCAACTCGAGTTTCCAAAACCGATTCTCCCAAACGAAGTCAAAAACAACGTGCGACAAAACCAATCAAACAAACCAAATCGTCAAAAGTCAAAACTGAAGCCCCGCAACAACGAGCGCGGCAAATCAATGCAAGAAATCAATCAGAACCAGAAACCACTGCAAATTCAAGCTCGAGTACAACTGAAGACCCAGAGCGAAAAAATTGGCTCGAGACACTGACTGCATTTCAAAGGGAACGGCAGCAGTGGTTGCTTGAACGAGATCAACTGCTTCGAAGCATGCGTGATCTCGAGCAAAGTCAAAGTCAGAACCAATTGCGGATCACCTCTGTAACACACGATTTTGAACGGTTGAAAAAACAAGTGTTGGAAAGTAAACCAAGCCTTACTGGGCAAAGTGCAGTTCCAATAACACCAAGCTCAGGACCGCCTCAAGACCTCAAGGCTCGAGAATCTTTAAGCTCTAGCAGCAAAAGGGTGATGCCACCGAAATACACAGTGGCGGAACAAGCGAACTTGGAACGTCTAGCAAGCTCATTGATGGCGAATCTGGTTCGTTTAGACGATCACCAAATTCAACCTCGAGATATTCCCCACATCACAGGTGAGCGAGGTCCTTGGAAAGCTGTGATTGAGCACTTAATGACATTGGGCAAAATTCAGCGACAAGGCGAATTCATTGCGATAACTTTGGTAGAACGCCTTCGTCGAGGTTTGCAATCCTCGACGAAGGCAGGATAGGACTAGAAGATCAAAAGTTTGCGATTTTCAATTGTAAGCTTTCAAGACGGAAATGCTTGCTAAATCGGCAGCGTCACCACACCAAACAACGTTAAATCTTTCGAGGCAAACCAAGTGGCATCCACATTGGAAGTCGCTCGAATCCTGACTTTGGCACCCCCACCCGACTTTGCCGTAATCACACCAGAACTTGCATTCACCGAAACATAATCACTCACTTTTCGAGCAGCATCACATGCAGTTCCTGCGGCAACCAACACACATTCGGCACTCCAAGTCACACCGCTCGAGACCACCGAAGCGGGGCTTGCCGTGACCACCGCCGTCAACGTGGTGCTCGAGCCAGTCACCAATGAACTTACTCCACTGACACTGAGACCCGTGATTTGAAACACGCGAAGCAGGAAAGAACTCGAGGTGGCAATCGCTCCGTTCGAGTCGGTGTAGCGAACTTGGCAATTGACTTCGCCCAAAGTGTTGGCACTCGGGCTTTGCAATGTTCCGGTATCGGTGCGAAAGGTACTGGTGTTGGCTGTACCCACTGTGAAGCCCAGGGCGGGCAAGCAATCGACACTGAAGGGGTTTGGCGCTGCCGTCACGCCTCCAGTCACCACAGGCGATTGCAACGGCAGCGCCTCACCGAGTCGCACGTTGACGCTCGAGTAACCGCTCAAACTCGGAGCCGCCGCGATGTTCAATTGAACCGTGGTTTCTGCGATCTTGCCGTTCGCATCGGTCACACGAATGGTAAAGGCTTGATTTGTCGCGGCAGCCGTTGGTGTTCCAGCAATCGAACCACTGGCGGTCAAACTCAATCCGTAACTTGAGAGTGGGCTGCTCGAGCGATCTGTGTAAGTCAATGGACTTGCTCCACCAGTCAAAATTGGGTTGATCGTGATGGGAATACCAACTGTAAATGTTCCAGTGGTTGGGTACGAAAAAATCGGTTGCGATTTCACGGTTAAGTTCAAGATCACGGTTGTTGAATCCGCTGGCGTTCCCGTATCGGTTGCCGTAATGCTGTAATTGCTGGCGGCAACCGATACCGTGGGGATTCCCGTGATCGAACCTGTTGAGGTGTTGAGCACCAAACCCGTTGGCAAGGCTGGATTGACGCTGTACGTCACCGTACCACTAACGTTTGAAACTGCAGGGTTGAGGGTGAAACTCGAGTCGAGTGTGGCTTGGGGATTGCTGGGATACTGAAGGTTCAGGCGTTCACGAACCAGCACGTTGAGCGTTGCGCTGGCAGTCGCCCCATTGGCATCCGTGACAGTGACAGTATGCAATGTTGCAACTTGGCTCGAGCTTGGTGTCCCGTTGATTGCTCCTGTTAGTGCATTCAACACCAAACCCGTTGGTAAAGCTGGAACAACCGAGTAGACAAACGGCGCAGTTCCATTGGCTCGAGTTGGGGTTTGGGTTGGAATTACTGTGCTCTTTAACGCTGCAACATCGGCATATCCCGTTAACGCTGGCGCATCGTTGACCGTCACTTGAACGGGTGTTTCGCTGATTTTGCCCAGTGCATCCGTGGCGCTCACCATGTACAGGGTCGCGGTGCTCGAGGAGGTTGGTGTGCCACTTATTGCACCCGTGCTCGAGTTCAATTGCAAACCCGTGTTCAATTGCAAATCTGGGCTGATGCTGTACAAAACGGGATTGCTGGCATTGACCACACTGGGCGCTCGAGGGGCAAAGACTGTTGCGTTGGTGGCTTCAATCTTTCCGTAGCCTCGAGAGATCGTGAATGCACCATCTTGACTGAAGTACGTGGGCAGGCTCGAGAGTCGCACGTGAGGGAAACGCAGGTTGCTGAGGCTTGGCAGGGTGTCGATATCAGAACCCATCAGAGCAACTTCGCTGGGATTGAGTGCAAGATTCGAGGCTCGAGTTGTAACCTCGGCAGTGGATTCATTCGCGCCACGGGTGACACGCACCACAGGGTCATCCACGACCACAAACGTCATCACAAACTTCCACGGGGTTAAAGCTGGATTGGTTGGTTTGGGCAACCTGACCGTGAGCGTGACCGTGCCAGAAGCCCCAGCCTCGATGCGCCTGCCGCCACTCGAGTTTCGAGCGACAAAACCATACTCGAGCACGTCATCGCCAGCCAGAACCTCGCCAATCGGTAAGGCTTGATCTTCGACGGCTTGCGCTTCGCTGGCAGAGAACGCCTGGAAATCGGCTTCGTCGGGGTTGACCACCAGACTCGAGCCGTTGCGTTTCTGACCGTGCATGGGTTGAATGGCAAGTGCCACGTTCGGGTCGGTGATGGCAGTGCCACCGAAGTTAATCATGGTTTTGATGGCGGTTTGACCAAGGCTGTTGACATGCTGGTTGTAAGCGTACAGCGAGAGGTTGTTGAAGGGGTTGCTCGAGGTGTTGGTGATTTTGAAGGTGGCGTGCATGTAACGGTAATTGAGGGTTTCGTCGTCGTAAGCGCCAGCGACCAAGCGTTGGATGGTGATGGCACTCGAGGAGATTGGGCTTCTCGAGATTCGGGTGGCAGAAGTGGTTTGTGTTTGGGTGGCATCGAATGGTATTTCGATTTGACCCAATAGGTGCTGGGTATTCACCATCGGAGAGTAAAAACTACAACCACTAAGTAAGATTAGAGCAGTTAAAGTCGAAAGACGCGCAAAAATCACGATAAGCCCCCTGAGCACAAAAATCGAAATGTTGGTTTTGGAATAAATTTGGTGAGCGAAAACTGTTGAAGATGTCAGTAAGGGGTTGAACCTGACTTCATACGGTAAACATCAATCCCAGAAGCGCTATCTACTGCACAAACAATACCAAGTGGAGGGTGAGCACAGACCATATTACCAACACCACGTCGCATCGGATTCATATACGCTGCCTGATTCATTGCACCAGTGTTAAGGTCAGTCATTTCATTAACACGATATTGCAATACATTATAAGTATTATATATAGAAGGGCTAGCATAACCTGTGCTTGGGTAAAAGAAAATTGATTGGTAGTGTGAATCCATAAGTAATGCACGGTTTTCCATACTTCGCCTAGTAATTGAAAGGAAATTCCAATTGTCACTCGTGTTTCCTGAAAGGTCACTGCGGATTGTTGCAGCATTTTTTGGTTCTACATTTAATATTGAATAGCGATATTGTGCTCCAGTCCCGCCAAACGTATCAAATTGACCAAATTTATTATTTGCAAGTGGCAATTGCATGAATTTGCTTCCAGTTGGTGAGAAAGATAAACCAGAGAGAAAATAGTCAGGTGAATTAGTAAACAAATTATCGGAGGAAAATCGTTCACTTGCACCACCATTGTTGCTTGAGAGGTAGACTTCGATACCCTGAGCGCTTAAATAGGTGGGTTGGGGATAATTTTCACATCTGCTCTTAAATGA
The DNA here is from genome assembly GCA_043730305.1 of Deinococcales bacterium. Taxonomy (GTDB): domain Bacteria; phylum Deinococcota; class Deinococci; order Deinococcales; family JAAFIG01; genus JANXTZ01. The sequence continues at coordinate 6,253 of JAYTKL010000077.1, forward strand.
ATCGGGGCTTGAACCAATACGTCCAAAGTTAAAAGTAAATCGACCTAGAAACATGGTAGTCAAATTGTATCCACTGCAAATCCCTGGACTGACGTAAGTACCAATATTTCCACCCCCATAGACATAGAGCTGATGATCCTGATTTGTAGCCCATAGCATTGTATTTAATGCTGAATTTCCAAACGTAAAATATCCACCATCAGGTATTGGAGCAATTGCATCATCAGGCAGATTCATAACAAATACAGAATCATCGTTATTCCCAGCAACGATCAAGCTATCAGCTTGTCCAGGGTCTACTTCTTCTGACAAGAACAACCGTTTTGGATATTGATTTCCAGGTTTCGAGAAATAACGTTGCCATGTCAATTTTCCATCTGTGATCTTGGCAAGGAAAACATCTCGTCCATCTGATAAGCCTGGCGTGCCCTGAACTGGGCTGCCTGGACTTGTTTGTCCTAAAACATAAATACTGTTTCCCCGTGCCACAAGGTCAATGAGGGCTATGCCGCCACCGAAATTAGTGAATGCTCGTACTGGCCCGTTCCACTCCTTGAGTTGAGCATCAATTTCCGCGAAAACCGCAGGATTACTCAGCAATCCGACGTGATCTACACCTTCAACACGATGCGCCCGTGTGATGCCATATGTTGCCGATCCACCATCAACAATGCCATCTGTACATGCAACATAACTGTTGCGCCTGATAGCTTGATCCGTGAGATGGAAGGCGGCATCAGTGGGATTGCAGCCGTAGATCGAATAAATACGATCATTCAACTCTCCGATACCGTTCGCATTTGCGAAAAGAAAATATCCTGTACCCGCTCCGCCACCTAAATCCCTTGTGCCAGGTTGTTTGGCAAGAATCGAAGTCAATGTCGTATGAACTGCAAGCGCAGTAGCAGCAGCACCAGCGACAACAGTTCCAAATTGCGATGCCACTCCAATTTGCGATGCTAATCCTGCTTGATATACCAATCCCAAAGCAGCCCATTTCACTGAGGGATTTTGCTCCATTGTTACTGAAAGTAGATTGGGCAATACCGAATAATTTGGGTTTGCTTGTGTGCAATGATTGTTTTCAACAGTTGCACAGTTGATTGGAATGACACCATAATAAGGCGTTCCCAGGGTGATCAATTGTCTCACATTGTGCGATGCTTGATTGCGTGCCATGTAGTCTCGAGCGACCATGCCACCCATTGAGTGCGCCAGAATTGAAATTGGCTGTTCTTGAAAGGCCTCGTTGATTTTTGTTCCAAATAATGTCGCATTGTTATACACCGATTGCGAAGTTGACTCATAAGCATAAGAGTAAAGTACATATCGCTGATTGAGATTGTAGCTGTAATAAAATTTGATGAAGTCTTTCCAATAGCAATGTGAAGGGTACAACCAATCTCCCCATTTCGTAAGAGCAGCAGTACCCATCCAGCCATGAACTAAAATCAGAGGGATTTTGCCATCGGTGCGTGGCAACACTGTTCCAGTCACTGGGGACAGACTTGGAAGTACATCTTGATATGAATTTGACTTTGGACAAGAAACATCCAGTTCGTTTGGAACATTGTCTTGGTTTTCAGGAAATACGAATAAACCTGTTTGTGCAATTTTAGCTCGAGTTTGTGTTGGATGCGATGAAAGGGTACTTAGTGGGTGCGTACCTTGTTGAACCGATATTTTCAAAGTGACGTTGGTAGCATTACTGTTTTGCGTTGCCAACCAAATGACACGCGGACTGATCAAAACTTGGTTTCCGCTCAAAGGAGAGGGAAAACTAAGTGCTGTGTCCAGTTGAAGTGAATCATTTCAACACTGGGTACAACCGCCGCAACTTCACTCGAGCATCCTCACTCCGAAACTGCCAATTCACCCGCCCCTCAAACGCATTCCGAGCCTCCACCCACACTGGCACTTGTGCCTCCAACTCCACTCGAGTCAACCGACAATCCAAACACCCTCGCTGCATGGCTGACAACTCAATCTCAGCCATATTCAACCAAGACCCATGTTCTGGGGTGTAATGCCACTCAAACCGTTGCACCAATCGTCGCGCCTCACCAGGTTCAAACGCCTGATACAAACATGCTGTTTTGTGCGTGTTCAAATTATCAGTCACCAACACAATCTTTTCAGCATTCGGATACTCCTCGTCGGATAAGTGTTTCAAGAATCCTGCGAAATCCAAACTCGTGCGCCGATCCGTAATCTTCACGCTTCG
>JAYTKL010000078.1:0-6391 GCA_043730305.1 Deinococcales bacterium
CCGCAAACCTTGAAATCCATGTCGCCCAGCGCGTCTTCCATGCCCAGAATGTCGGTCAGAATGGCGTACTTGTCGCCCTCTTTGACCAGACCCATCGCCACGCCCGCGACAGGTGCAGTAATCGGCACACCCGCGTCCATCAGCGCCAGCGTTCCGGCGCAAACCGTCGCCATGCTGCTCGAGCCGTTGCTCTCGAGCACGTCACCGACCACGCGAATGACGTATGGGAAGCTGTCGTAACTTGGCAGCACGGCTTTCAGGGCGCGTTTTGCCAGCACGCCGTGACCAATCTCGCGCCGTGACTGACCACCCAAACGTTTGACCTCGCCCGTGCTGTAGGGCGGGAAGTTGTAATGCAGCAAGAATTTATCGCCGTCATCAAGCCCAAGGTCGTCAATGATCTGCTCGTCTTTGCCCGTACCGAGCGTGACCGTGCCCAACACTTGGGTTTCACCTCGGGTAAACAGGCTCGAGCCGTGCGTGCGTGGCAGGTAATTGGTTTCGATGCTGATCGGACGCACCGTTTGTGGGTTGCGACCATCGGCACGAACGTTGTCCTCAATCACCATACGGCGCAACTCGATTTGTTGCGCCTTGTCAAACACGCCCTTGAGCTGTGTGACCCGAGCCGCATGAGCCTCGAGCACTTCTTTGTCGTCGCTGGTTGGTGCTGGTGCGAGATCATTAATGATGCTTTCACGCACAGCTTTGGTGGCTGCGCCCTTGGCTTTTTTGCCTGGGGTCAAAATCGCAGTTTTCAAATCGCGTTCTTTGGTCATGCGTGACACAACCTCGAGATCGGCTTTTTTGGCTTCAATGCTCTCGAGGGACTCTTCTGGTTTCCACTCGGTTTTGGCGTGACCGACCTCGGCTTGCATCTGCGAGATCAGCGCAATGACGCCCTGCATTTGTGCGTGAGCGAACTCGATGGCGGACACCATGACGTCCTCACCCAATTCTTTGGCGGCGCATTCGACCATCAAAACCGCGTCTTTTGTGCCAGCCACGACAATATCAAGATCACTTAACTCGAGTTGCTGCAAGGTCGGGTTGATAATAAAATTTCCATCCACACGCCCAACACGCACCGTGGCGCAAGGACCATCCCAAGGAATGTCGGAGATTGAAAGTGCCGCGCTTGCCGCAATTGGACCCAGCACATCAGGCGTGTTCTTTTGATCGGCAGAGAGCACCGTGATAATCACTTGCGTTTCAAACTTGTAACCCTTGGGGAACAAAGGACGAATCTGCCTGTCCGTGATCCTCGAGCTTAAAATCGCTTTTTCACCAGGACGGCTTTCACGGCGCATGAACGACCCCGGGATTTGACCAATCGCGTAATGGCGCTCTTCAAATTCCACTGTCAACGGCAAGAAATCGAGATTGCTTGGACGATCTGAACCCTGTGCCGTTGCCAACAACATGGTGTCGCCGTAACGAACAACAACTGATCCTGACACCAGCTTGGCAACCTTGCCCGTTTCAATGCTTAACTCTTTGTCGCCCAACATCGTGCTGTACAATTTTGCTTCCATTTTACTACCGCACTTTCTTCGACAGCTCTCTGCCGTTTTTGGATTTTCCGAAACCCATTGTGACACGTTCACGGCGGGAAGATGTGCCTCGAGCACCATTCCAGACTCGAGACTTCAAACCAAATCAATCAAACTTGTGAGGCAACCAGACCAGTCATCTCGAGGTTCGGCATTTTGCATCTGTTGTTTTTCATCCTGGCGCGTTACAATCTCAAGGCTGTGAGCACAAAGGCACAGCAATTATCTCGAGCTTTAACCTTGAGAAACCGGAGTTTAAAGTGGAAGAAGAGATTTCCTTACGCGAGATTTATTTAATTCTCAAAAAACATGCTCGCTGGATTGTCATTCCAGCCATTCTTTTTACTGTTCTGGCAGCCATCTACGCCTTTTTCCTGGTCGCTCCAGAATTCACTTCCGAAGCCACCCTGACCGTGCAAAGCACCCAAATTCAAGCCAAATCCAGCGATCAACTGCAAACCCAAAGTGTTCAAGGCTTTAGCAACTCGCAGATCACGACCATTGCCACCTCCAGACCCGTGCTCGAGGAAGTGCTGAAAACCGCTCGAGCTGACCAAGATATCCCATCTGCTTGGCTCAAAGAAAATTTCGATGCCGAGCAAATCGGCAAAAAGTTAAAAGTGAATTTTGCTGCCACCACCCCAGGATCACCAGATCAGGTGACTGTCCCCATTTTTACGCTAACCGCAAATGCACCAAATGCCGCCATCTCGGCAGTTGTGGCGAACACCTGGGCAAATCAAACCGTGGCACGTCTCAACCAACTGCCCAAAGAACGCCTCGAGAGTACGATTACCACCATTCAAGGGCAACTTGACCGTGCCGAAAAAAACCTTTCAGGCTCAGAGCAAGCCTTTCAAACCTTCAGCACCTCGAGCAGCCTGGTTCAAGACCAAGCCGAACTGACCGCCAGCACCGACGAACGCACCAAGCTGACTGATGAACTTGCCAGCGCCACCCAAGCCCTAGACGAAATCAAAGCCCAACTGAAAACCCAAAACGAAAACCTGCAAAATGCCGAAGCGGTGATTCCACAAAACAATACCTCTACCAATGGCAGCAACTCGAGTAACAATGCCATCACTTCAATGAGTGGTGATCTCGAAACCGTTCGCGCCAACTTGAGCGCCCAAACCCAAGCCGCCCGTCAAAAATACCTCGAGACCTCCAACGCCGTTCAAGCCTTTGAAGCCAACAACACCATTCCAGTTTTACAAGGGCGGGTGGACAGTATTGTTGCCAGATTAAACGTGATCTCAACACGATTGCAATCGATTCAAACCGAATTAAACATTGCGCAATCACGCTTGGCAGACACCAAAGCCCAACTTGCCAAACAACCGCAACTTTTAAACCTCAACCGCGAGATCACCAGCGACCCCGCTATCATGGCAACCATCACCGCCAACCAAAGCGAACTGAAGTCCTTAATTGGCTTAAAATTACAAAATCAAGAACTCAACCCCGCGTTTCAAGGCTTGTTGCAAGCCTCCATCGAATTGCAATTGACCGTCAACAACATCAACAACGAAAACACTGCCTTTGTAAAAGAAAAAACCTCGCTCGAGAAACTCTTACCCACCTTGCAAGCTCAACTGGCAACACTCAACCAAAAAAAATCTCGAGTCATGCTCGAGGCAGACATCGCCCTGACGGTTTACACAGGCTTGCAAAATCGCCTTGCGCAACTTTCTGGCATTCGCAACACAGGCTCAAAACCACTCAAACTCGACAACCCAAACATCGAATACCAACGCCTTCGCAGTTCGGTCAGCGACCTCAGCGTGCTCGAGGCACGACAAAACGCGACCTTTACGGCATTGAACACTCGAACCACCCAACTTGACAACCGCATTGTGCTCTTGCGCGGCAGGGTAGCAAAAGCCTCAGTTGAAAATACACGTTTAAGTGACCGTCTGAGTCTCGCGCAACAAGAATTTAAAGCATTAACCCAAAAACTAACGGACTTAAAGATAGAGCAAGCCTCGAGTGGAAATTTGGCGCAAGTGCTTGTGCCAGCGTTTGCGCCAACACGCAAGTCGAACAGTGCCTTGTTTATTGTTGCCATTATGGGTGTTGTGGGTTTACTGATTGGTCTGATGATTCCGTTCCTAATAGAAGGTGTGAAAGAACCTCAACCAGCCGAATTAACCACAAACAGTATCACCTCTGCACATCCTTGATTTATTTTTATTACTTCCTGTCCATACTCGAGGTTCGTCTCGAGTATAATTATTGGATTTGTTTATGCTCAATAATTTAAACTGCACCTTTACCTGAAAGAACCACCCAAACAGTTCGAGCCAAAATATAAAAATCGAACCACGGCGACCAATTACGAGCGTAATAAGAATCTAATTCCAAGCGTTCATCAAAAGTCAGAAGATTTCGACCACTGACTTGCCAAATTCCAGTTAAGCCAGGGGTTACTTTTAGAATTAAATCAACATGATTCTGCATTTTCGGTAATTCTCGAGGAAGATAAGCCCTTGGACCAACAAGACTCATTTGTCCAAGGAAAATATTCCACAATTGCGGTAATTCATCTAAACTCAACCTTCTAATAATTCGACCAAAACGGGTCACTCGAGGATCGTTCTCTAGTTTATGATATTTATTATATTGATTTTTTAAATTAATATCATTATTTAATAATATCTGGAGTCTTTCTTCGCTATTGTCAAACATAGACCTAAATTTGTAAACCTGAAAAGTCTTTTTATCTTTCCCCATTCGTTCTTGAGAATAAAATATTTGCCCGTCAGAATCTAATTTTATGATTAAAGCAATAAGAATAAGAATAGGCAAAAGAATGGGCGAAACCAACAATATTATGAGTAAATCTAGTAACCTCTTGAAAATACGGGCAGAATTACTTAATAACTGCTCACGAATCTCGAGACTCAAAATACCCGCCAGATCTCGGGTTGAAACCCAAAGACTGGCGATACCAAACATATCAGGCAAAATAACAACATGGGGAAACGAATGGGTGTGTAGTCGTAAAACCTCGTTTAAGCGTTTATGATGCACTCCAGGCATGGCAACAACAACCCATCGAAAGCCCTCGGTCACAAACTGATGGGTAAGTTCAATACTGCCTATCACCTCTACCCCAGTTATTTTCTGCCCATGCTTGCGTGAATCATCATCAAGAATAGCCAGTGGTTTTAAACCCAAATTGGGGGTTTTGACCAAACGATCAATAAGCAACTGAGCGGTTTCGCCACCACCCAGAATTAAAACAGACGCACCCCACCAAGATTTACGAGCGAACAACTCACGAATTGCCGCCCTGGTCAAAACAACAAGATTGATATTGACAAACACAAGAACCAAAAAAATAACCCTCGAAACTGCATCACCACCGCGAAAAAAGAACGTGCTGGCAAACAAAACAAGATAAATAAAAAACGTGGTAATACTAAGCCGTCGTAATTCCTCTACAGCGCCCAACCCATAAGCTGGATACAAACCATACATTGCATAAGCAACTGGAAAAAGGAAAATAGCAGGAGTGATACGGCGATAAGGATCAAAAAGCAAATTCGCGTCCACCCCAAAACGCCGAAACAACTCAAAGGTAAGAGACGCAGAAAAAACAATTGCCAATAAATCACCAAGACAAAGTAAACCCATCACCAGCAAGGGTTTATCTGAAACGCTACGTTTTTTAAGTGATGAAGATAAAACCATAAGTTTTGAATGCCACCAATGACATTATGTCAGTTTCTTTCTTGAAACGCTTGCCAAGACGCATCAACAAAGTTTTTAAACTCGAGCCGAAAACGTTCTGCCGAAAAGCGTTCAGCATTTTTGCGAATCACCACTGGATCAAAAGACATCTTCTCGAACCGTTCCACCGCATCCTGTAAAGCCTCTACCGTTTGACTTTTGAAAAATACTCCTGTTTGATTCTCGAGCACCGTTTCTAAAGCCCCACCTTTCCCAAACGCAATAACAGGTGTACCGCAAGCCTGCGCTTCGACTGGCACAATACCAAAATCTTCCTCGGCTGCAAAGACAAAAGCCTTCGCACGCTGCATATGATCTTTGAGGACAGAAAACGGTTGATAACCTAACAAGGTGACATTAGAACCAGCTTTGGCTTGAATTTTTGCAAAATCAGGACCCTCGCCGATAACGATCAATTTTTTATCAGGCATAGAAGCAAAAGCCTCGACAATCAAATCAATGCGTTTATAAGGAACCATACGACTTGCGGTAAGATAAAAATTTTCTTTTTGAATTTGCAAGTAAAACGCATGAAAATCTACGGGAGGATAAATCACGACAGAATCTCGACGGTACACTTTATGAATCCGTCGAGCAATAAATTTAGAAATGGCAATCCAATCATTCACACCATTGGCAGTACGACTGTCCCAAATACGAATGTAATGCAGTAGCGCTCGAGCCACCCAACTTTTCAGACCCTTATCAAAACCAGTTTCTTTTAAATACTGATGTTGTAAATCCCAAGCGTAACGAATTGGGGAATAACACATGCAAATATGCAATTGATCTGGTCCAGTAATAACACCCTTTGCAACCGCATACGAACTCGAGATCACCAAATCGTAGCTTGATAAATCAAATTGTTCTACAGCAAATGGCATTAAAGGTAAGTAAGAACGATAATGGGTTTTGGCTTTGGGTAGTTTTTGAATAAATGAAGTTTGTACTTTACGACCACCTAAAAAAGCCCGTTGATTTTCTGGTACAAATTCCACCATGCTAAACAGATCAGCTTCGGGTAAAACCTCGAGCATCTGTTCTAAAACCCGTTCTGCGCCACCGTATAAAGGCAACCAGTCATGAACTATGGCAATTCTCAT
>JAYTKL010000079.1:0-6178 GCA_043730305.1 Deinococcales bacterium
AAAAACAATTCGGGTTTTGAAATTCACAGCGTCACTATACGGGCAAGGCTTGGTGAAGGGAATGAGAAGACGGAAAGAAAAGCTTATGAAATGCCTTTAGACTCGAGAAAACAGTAAATAAAGTGCGCCCACTTTGAAGGCGCACTCGGTAAAGCAATATCTTTACTTGGTCGTGAGGACTCGAGGGACGGCTTTGACTTCAATGTCCTTGCCATCGCGGCGCACCGAAAGGCTCACTTCCTCACCGGCTTTCACGCCAAACACGACCCGGCGCAAATCTTCGACCGATTGCACTGGGGTGCCGTTGACTGCCGTGATTACATCTCCACCGACTGGAATTTTTTCACCGTTGTAATTAACATCTTTATCTGCTGCCTTCAAACCCGCCTTTTCGGCTGGACTGCCCGGTTCAATTTGCGTGATCATCATGCCATTGGCGGGAAGCTTGAACTGATCCAAAATCGCATTTGGATACGCCGCCAAATCGAGCGAACCAATGCCCAAACGAGGACGGCTGGCTGACACATTGCTCGAGTCGAGTGTTTTACCGTTCTTCAGATCACTCAGAATGCTTTTGACCAAATTGATCGGCAGTGCAAACGCAATGCCCGCAAACTGCCCCTGACCGCTGCCCGCCGTGCCAGGGCTGATGATCGCCGTGTTGATGCCCACCACCTCGCCGCTCGAATTGACCAGTGGACCACCCGAGTTGCCAGGATTGACCGCCGCATCGGTCTGAATCACGTTGCTCGCCAGGTTGCTTGAGCCTGAAAAATCGCGTCCCGTGGCGCTGATGATGCCTTCACTCACACTGAAATCCAGCCCGAACGGGTTGCCCATCGCAATCGCTTTTTGCCCAACTTTAATCGTGTCCGAATCACCAAGGTTCATGGCGCTAAATTTCTTGCCGGGCGCATCAATTTTAATTAAAGCCACATCGTAAATCGGTGAACGCCCAACAACCTTCGCCGAATAGGTTTTGGGATCGTTGTGAAACTTCACGCTGAGCGTCTGTGCCACCGCATCCGAATCGAGTGTCACGACATGATTGTTGGTGAGCATCAAACCCGTATCGTCAATCACAAACCCCGATCCCGACCCTTGCGCCACCTGTGAACCTCGTTGCTGACGAATGAACTCGCAATAAATTCGACTAAATGACGGATCGCACTCGGTATCTGATTGTTGCGTGGCTTTCGCTTTGATCGAACCAATGCTCTGATCGAGCCTGTCCACAATCTCAATCGTGTTCCGTTCATTCTCGAGCTTCGCCCGACCATAATTAAAACCAGGAATCGCAGCCGTGGTGCTCGAACCAGACGGCTGAGCGCTCGAGCTTGAAGGGGTTGAAGAAGTTGAGGGCACAGTCGTCGTCTGGGCTTTGGTCACTGGCGGATCAAAACTCTGATACACCATCGCAGCACCGCCCAACGCGAGAAATACCAGCACAACAGCAGCAATACGGTTATTCATTTTAAATATCCTCCTGAGAATTCAAACCTCGAGAAACGAAACTTGCAATCATCCTAGTCTGAGTTGACACTCGAGCGTAGTGGCGCAAGTCTCTAAAGCCGTTCTGAAAGGTATTGAACTCCCAAGAGTTGAGCAAATCCTGAATCCTGACTGTTGAAGGGCAAAACAAGACAAAACCACTCGAGACAAAGGACTCTCGAGTGGCAGATTTTGAAATCATTAAGGCTTGACGTTGCTCGATATGGCTTTGACAAAACCAGTCATCGGCGCACTCTCGAGCAACCCCGCTTTAACGAGTTGATTCGCCATTTTGGTCAGTTTGCTGGTACGCACATAACCCAGCCCGTTTTTTTGCGTGTCTGGCGTGACCATGATCGTTTTGATTTGCGCCAAACCTTTCAACTCGAAAGCAATATCGAGGTTTGGATTGTACTTGGCAAGAATCTTCCCTGCCTCTTCTGGTTCGTCAAACGCAAACTTGAAGCCCTTGTACCGTGCCTGCACAAACTTCTTGACCTCGTTTGGGTATTTTTTCAGGACATCTTCGGTGGTAAAGAGTACATTTTCTTGCCAGTCCACCCCAAACTTTTTGTAATCGTAAACGTAATACTTTTCTTTGGCTTGCACCTGTGCCACCATGACCTCGTTGTAAATCATGGCAGACGCAAACTGGTACTGCTTGCCCAACCAACCGCCGATGGTTGCTGGGTCGCCCTGTTGGTTGACAACTTGCAGACTCTTCTCCCAGCCCTTGCCCACAGCCGCTTTGATCGGTTTGTCATAGCCAATCCAGGTTGCAAATTGCCCAGAAATCTCTGAGGCTTTGCTAATCGGTTTCCAGGACAAAATCCGCATCGCCGATTCTTGAAAATCCACTGCCAACAACACCAACGGCAATTTTTGATTGACTCGAGCCTCGAGTAAATTTTGCGGGTAATCGATGCCGAACGCCAGCTTGCCCGCTTTGGATTCGGCAAGCACACGGTCAATTGGGCTTAAGCCAGGACCACCCGCGACCACGGTGGTGTCCAAACCTGCCGCCTTGTAAAAGCCCTTGTCCACCGCAACAGGATCGCCAATCGATTCGGCATGAATGAACCACGATTCAATCATCGTGGCGGGCGTCATGCCACCCTGAGCAATGCCCAACGCCCCCACCGCCGCCACCGTTAAAGTGCCACCAATCAACCAGTGCTTCATACTGCCTCCTCTTCAAACAAACCCCCCAGATACAAGGGAATTATTTGCTAATTCTGGCGGGTCATCTCGAGGTGCCAACCCACCATGCGCCGCTCGAATGCCGTGACCACGCCCAGCAAAACCCAACCGACCAGCGTGCAACAGACCGCCGCCAGAAAAACCCGAGCCGTGTTGCCAACGTACCTCGAGTCGAGGATCATAAAACCCAAACCTTGAAACGCGCCGAACAACTCGCCAACGATTGCGCCGTTGACGGCTGCCATTGCGCTGCCTTTAAGACTGACAAAAATGATCGGCAGCGAAAATGGCAATTTCAGGAATCGGATGCGCTGCAAAAAACTGGCGTTATAGCAACTTAAGAGTTCTTCTTTCATCGTGTCCGTCGAAAGCATTCCCTTGTGCGCGTGATAGACCAGCGCGAAAAAGGCGTACAACCCCGCAATGGCGACTTTGGACGCGATGCCGTTCACGCCAATCCAAACCACCACCAAACTTGCCAGCGCCACAAACGGAATCGAATTGAGCGTCGTGACCAACCTGAAAATAAAATCTTCAATAAACTTCGGCAGCGCCATTAAAACAATTGCCGCGACCAACGCGATCAACGACCCCAGCACAAAACCCACCACAATTTCCTGTGTGGTAATAAAAGCATTCGCCAGCACAAGAGACGGGTTTTTCAGGAATTCCTCGAGAATTCTTGACGGTGCAGGCAGCAAAAATGGCGCGTTGTACAACCTCGAGCCGATTTCCCAGACGGACACCGAAATCAGGCTGAAGACAAACCAACGGCTGAATTCGCTGGTGGTCAGGTTGCGAAGCAATGATGCGGAACCCATAGACAAAAATACAGGGCGAAAGGGTAAAAAGTAAAGGCTTGCCTGAAGTTGAATCGTTTTCGGGCTACTTGGATCATTGGACTGCTATTCAAATTCCTGTTGTCAAAACGGGGTACTTTTCCCCTCGTTCGCGCAAAACCTCGGCTTCTCGAGGGTACAACCACTCGTACTCGAGGGTCTGGTATTGGCTGGTCTCGAGGCGTACCGTGTCGTAAAATCCTGCTTTTTGACGTTGGCGCTGGGCTTCAAACAAGATCACGGCTGCCGCCACCGAAACGTTCAGGCTTTGCACCATGCCATTCATTGGAATGATAATGTTCGCATCGGCGGCATTGGCAGCCTGGTCGCTGACGCCCCATTTTTCCGCGCCCAACAAGACGCAGGTCGGGCGGGTGTAATCAACCTCGCGGTAATCCACGGCGCGTTCGGACAGGTGTGTGGCGTAAATCTGAAAGCCTTTGGCTTTCAGGCTAGCGAAAGCGTCTTTGGTGGTGGCGTGCGTCACAAGCGGAACCCATTTTTCGGCGCTGGCACTGGTGTCACTGAAGGTTGCAGGTCGTCCCTCGAGCGCCACGCAATGCGCCTCGAGCACACCCACCGCATCGCAAGACCTTAAAATGGCAGAAAGATTATGGGGTTTATGGACTTGCTCGAGCAGCACACTCAAATCGGGTTGACGTTTGTCGAGCACGGCTCGAATGCGGTTGTGGCGTTCTAAAGTCATAAATTCCTGTCGTCTCGAGGTTCAATCTTCAAAGATTCGTTTGGCGAATTGCACCACCAGCACGGTCACAATACTGATGGCTAAACCGAAAGCCAGACCGTTGACGGTGCGCAGCAAGGTAATCAGCATCGGCGTGTGATAGTGCGCGAAACTGTCCACAATGCTGCCCTGACCGATCACGCCAGCCAGCAGCAAAACATTGGAAAACCACACAGGCCAGCCGCTCGAGAGTCCAAGCAGCGCGGCAGGGTGCAACAAAATTTCTTTGGTGCGTGGTCTAATCAGGCTGTCTTGCAGCGCGGCACGAACTTTGGCTTCGGTGGGCGAAATGCTCGAGCCGCTGGTGGTGTTGCCACGGCGCAAGACGACCAGTGCCACGGCGGCAAGAGCGATGCCAATCAAGACCAGCGTGCCGAGGTTGAGTTGAATGCCCCACAAACCGCGAATTGTTTGGCGGATGTCGCGTTTGGGCAGCATGGCAAGCGCCAGCAATGCGGGCGGTATGACCAAGGTCAGTGCCACGCCCTTAAACGGCTCGAGCGCCAGGACTTGGTTGCGGTCAACGCCAATCGCACTGACGAACAACGCACCCATTAACGTAACCAATGTGGCTTTAAACCAGTCCAGGGCGCTTTCCCTCGAGAGGGAAAAACCGAGTGCCGGAAAGACGCAAGCTGCCAGGAGCGCGAGGCTGCCGTAAATCGGGTCTCCAAAGAAAAAGCACATTCCGAGCATTCCAATAACCAGCAAAATGCTCAACAGTGTCCAAGGCATGACGGTTGCCAGCAAGATCAAACCCAATATTGGTCCAATCAAAGACAGTTTACGCAAAGTCTGGTTTTGACTAAACTCGAGCGCTTCGGGTTGACCAATCGTGAATTTGGCGCGTTCCAGACCATCACGGGTTTTGCTTAAGAACGTGTCGGTGTCGTCAATGCGTTGATAAGGTCGGACGTACAACAAGCGGTGGTTGCGTTCCCTGGCAGCGAGCACAAACTTGCTGGCAATCTCTTCGGGTTCTAACACCGCCTGCCACGCCGCCGGAATCGCAAACACTCTCACCACAGGGTTGACTTTGGCAATGTCAATCATTCCCGCCTGGTCAACACTTTCGATCACGCCCGTAATTTTGGTTTTGGTGCGCTCAATCACCTTCTCGAGCTTTTGCGCCTCGGAATTGCCGGTGACCTGATCGCCGGCGTACACAATGTATTTGACGCCTGGAAAGTCTGAACCCGGGTCAACCAAGCTCGATTCCTCGTAAGGGCGGTAAACCACAAAAAACCCTTGTTTCTCGAGGTTGGCGATCAATGCCAAATCGGGTCCGGCTGCCAGACCACCAATGTCAATCGGCAATGACAGCCACTCGACGCCATCAATCGTGACTGGTTCGTAGCGGTATCTGTACTTTTTGATGAAATTGCCAACAGTTCCAGGCACGATAGACCGTAGGTAATACTTTCTGGATTCAATCCCAGTCACACCTTTTCCAATGCTCAGGCGCTCGTTGCGCCAATTCGAGCCGTCACGGTAAACGACCTTGTCTTGTTGCACCAGTTTGACCAAAGCGTTTTCGTACAGGGCAAAGCCGTTCACACCCAGGCTTTTGTAATGCGCGAACAAATCCTCTTCGCGCATTCCATTTTCGCGGGCTTGTTTGACCGCATCAATGTAATCCATGACCACGCCAACGGTTTGGTATTTGGTTTCAAACTGCACACGTTGCCATGCCAGCAGCACCGCAGGGATTAAGGATAGGGTCAGCAGTAAAGCCAGAATCTTTTGAAAATTGGTTTTCAACACGTCTTGCTCCTTCAACTCGTTCGAGTTTAACCTCATCAACGCTGAGACGCCACTCAGAATTCCCCAGAAAGCGCTTCAACTGTTAAGCTCGTATCAATGCCAGCGCTCGAGATTGTTGCCCAAACGTCTGTGAAACCAG
>JAYTKL010000080.1:0-3099 GCA_043730305.1 Deinococcales bacterium
TTGGGCGGCGACGGTGAGTGAGTGTTTGCTGCCGACCCGAATCGAGATGACCTCGAAGGCGTCGGTGGTGAAAGCGATTCTGAACAATTGTCCAAGGCGGAGTTGGGTGCTGGCGTGGCTGGTCACGCGTACCAAACTGGCGGTTTCGGCGGCGAGACCTGCGGGTGAGACCACCGCGCCGCCAACGCTTTCAATCTCGAGTCCAGCGTCGGAAACCAGGGTTGCGGTGACGACATTGGGCATTGAAGCCAAGGATGCCAGCCATTTGACTGCCATTAGCCCAGCACCTCGCGGAGTGATTTCAGTGCCAGGTTACTCATCAAACGGGCTTTGCCAATGTTGCCATTTGGCTCGAGGGTCAGGGTCAGGAAAAAATCGCGGGTGATTTGCACGGTGTAGCCCATCAGCTTTTGGCTGATGATCAGGACTTCACTGACGTTTCCGGCGTCCAAACTGCCTTCGTAAGCGATGCTGGCGTTGCGCAGCAAATTCGAATGCTCTGCCACAATGCTCGAGAGGTCAAGTTTGCTCTCACTCGAGAATTGTTCGACCAGCAAGCCATCCATGCCGCCAATGGCAGCACCGATTGCGCCGTCAACGCTCAAGACCAGGTTTGAAAGGATGTTGTCGAGTTCCACTGTATTGCAGTCTAACCGAATTTTGATCATTGCCATGTGCGTTTGTGCCCACAAGAAAATTTAATCCTCAGTCCAGCTCGAGTTCAATGCTGTGCGCTCAAGCGGGTTGTCTGAGAAGTCTCTCATTGAATTCTGTATAATTTGCTAGTAGCAACAAGCGATTGGGTTTCCTGCGCTTTCGGTGTAAACCGCGAGCGCGTTAGCCTGCCAACGGCATTCAGTCTTGCCGTTTTGTTTTTTTGACCTATGCCTTGTACTAGATTTCACGTATGATGTTTGCAGTTCAAAGCTAAAGTTTTCTCCGCTCACGTTTTTTCGTCATGTCCCAGATTAAGGAGTAACCCGCAGTGAAGCTTTTCGTCATCGGAGACGTTACCGTTGACCACCTGTACTTCCTCGAGCGCATCCCACGCGCTGGCGAGGAAGCCATGCCGATTCGCTCTACGTTGATTCCAGGCGGGGCAGGTGGCAGCCTCTCGTACTATGCAGCCCAACTTGGACACCAGGTCATACTGGGCGCAAGGGTGGGCAATGACCCATTCCAAGAGGTTGCCCTAAGCAAATTAAAAGCCGTCGGCGTGGACTTAAGTGCCATTCAAAAAGACGAGAACACCCTGACCAGCACCATCACGATCATGGTCACGCCCGATGCCGAACGCAGCATGATCAGCGCGGGCGGCGCGAACCGCAACCTTGACGCCGCCGAGCTTCCCAAAAAAGCCATCGAAGACAGCGACGCCATGATCCTCAGCGCGTACGCCATGGTCAGCGGAATGCAGCGCGAATACACGGTCAAAGCCATGCAACTGGCGCAAAAACAAAAAATTCCAGTTTTTATAGACCTTGGCACGGGCGCGGTCAACACAGCCGGAACCAAACTGCTCGAGATTGTCAAAAGCGCCGATTACCTTTTGATGAATCAACTCGAGCTGGCACGCATTACCGGGCAGACCAGCATTTCCGATGCGCTCGAGGGATTGCACGCCCAAGGGGTGCACAATGTCGTGGTGAAGGTCGGTTCGATGGGTGCGATTGTCTGGACGCCAGAAGAATCGGAATTGATCGAAGGTTACGAAATTGACGGGGTTGCTGACAGCACTGGCGCTGGGGACGGTTTTACCGCCGCGTTCGCCCATGCGATCTTGCTGGGTTATAACATGAAACGTGCCGCCCAGTACGCCAACGTGGTCGGTGCGCTGGTTGCCACGCATATCGGCGCTCAGAGTGCCAAGATCAGCCACCTGGACATTCTCGAGCGGGTCGAAGAACGATTCGGGAAAGAACCTTCAATCACCCAGAAACCTGTAGACAGTCCAAAACCAATCAAAGCCCCAAGCAAACCAGTTCAATCCGAAACACCAAAACCCGAACCAGTTAAACCTCAAGCCATGCCTGAACCACCCTTGATTGAACCTCCAACCTCGAGTCAACCAGAAGCCGTCAAAGAAGCCCCGATCAAAGAAATGCCAGTCAAAAAAACCCGCGTTAAAGCAAAAGCCTAAACAAAAAAATCTCGAGCCTCGGTAACATTCGAGGCTCGAGATTTTATGTTGAGATGATGCGATTTTAGATTTCAGATTTCTTGGGTTGAGCGGTAGAGAGCGTGTAGAGGTATCCCACAACCAGCAGCATCTCGAGCGCATAGACGGCGCGTAAGGTCAGCAGGCGCGGACTTGCGCCCAAGCCGCCAACAGCATCCAAAGCCAGAGTGCCAAGCACCAGCGTCATCAAGATCCAACCAGCCGCTTCTTGCCGTTTCAGAACAAACTGCTTGACCTGCGTCAATTTAGTCACCTGCCAATGCTGGGGAAAGTGCTTTGTCGGCGGCTGTTTTCTCGAGCGCAATGAAATAAATCAGTACGCCGAAACCAGCTTTGGCGATGATGTCTGCCAGGCTGTAACCAACCTGAAGCCCAACCATACCGGCGGCGTTCAGACCACCGAACACGGCGGGTAAAAGGTACGCGATTGGGTAGAAGCCCCACGAGAAAACCAGCAATAGCCGCAAGTTGCGAACCAGTACTTTAACGTATTCGGGCTGACGGGTCAGAGAGTTACTCAGCTCACTCCAGAGGACAAACAGAATGTAGACGAACGGAATGGTGCTGATCGTGCCCCAAATCAGACGCGTGGTGTTGTCGCTCGAGACCTCGCCTGGGTATCCTGTGGCAATCATGACCACGGCGGCAACCACCAGGCGACCAATCAAGCCAGCCGAGATGTTACGTGCCAGCGCCAGCACCGAGACCGCCTCGACCAGAAGCAGTGGCACGGTCAAAATCCAGTCGGCGTAGCGGTAGGCGTCGTTGAATGGAACGCCTGTTGGGCTGTATGCGCCGTTGCTGAGGGCATAAGCCTCGTTCCAGGAATTAAAGATTCGCACGTAATGGTAGCAGGCAACCGCCACCACCAGCGCCGTGACCAGCATTGCAGGTCGGTATTTTTCGGCAAGCGATTGACG
>JAYTKL010000081.1:0-8112 GCA_043730305.1 Deinococcales bacterium
GTTTTCTTTGACCGCCATCTGCTGGCTTTTGACGGTTGGCGCCAGGATCATGTTCATGTCCATGCCCATCAGGTTTGGGGCGCTTTCGACCAGTGCACCGTCGCCTAACGTTATGGCAACGCGTTTCAAGAGTGCCTCGCCAAGTTCTGGGTGGGTGCGTTCACGACCTCTGAACATAATGGTGACTTTGACTTTGTGACCATCTTTTAAGAAGCGTTTGACGTGGTTGAGTTTGGTGTCGAAATCGCCGCCACCAATTTTGACGCGTAATTTGATGCTTTTTTGTTCTTGGGCGCGGGCGCGTTTGCGGGCTTCTTTTTCTTGCTGTTGTGCCTCGAAACGGAAGCGTCCGTAGTCGAGTAAACGGCAAACCGGAGGAACCGCGTTGGGTGAGACCATGACCAAATCCAGACCTTTTTCGGTTGCCATTCGCATGGCGTCCCTGGTGTCCACAATGCCAGCTTGGTTGCCCTCGTCGTCAATGAGACGTACCTGACGAACTCGGATTTGCTCGTTTATTTTGTGATCCTTGGCTACAACAACCACCTGCCTTTTTTAACTCGAGCAGTCTTTTTGTCTGCTCGGCTGTATCAGTATACCTGTAGTCGGGCTTTTTCAGTAGTGTTTTAAAGCGGATTTCCTCGAGATTTGCTTGAAAGCTTTGTGGGACGTGATTGTGATAAACTCGAACCTATGAAAATTGTTTTTCGGGAGAATGGCTCGATTGGTGTTGAGACAAATGGTAAGTATGTGTTGCGGGTTGGTGAGACTGAAACGGTGATTGAAAAGCCAAAGTTTAGTTTGTGCCGTTGCGGGCATTCTAAAAATTTGCCTTTTTGTGACAGTTCGCATAAAGAGTTCGGGTTTATCGCACCAGCCGCCGAGATTGAACTCGAGTAAAAGTTTTTTGGAGTGTGGCACAGCGCAAAAGACTTTACATCAGTCAAGTCTGTTGTTGTTTTTGGCTTGCGGGTTGTGTTGTTGATGGGTTTCTCAATTTGATGTTCGCATGTACAATGTCAGATATACCTCATTCTACTCTAAGGAATTTTGAAGACATTTCAATGCACAGAACCAAACATGTAGTGCAAAACCCCATATGACTCGAGACAAATTCTCTTACAATCACGCCTTTGGTTTTCAACATAACTCAGACATTTTGAATTTAAAATGGCGTGCGTGTCGCCATTTCAAGTCTGGATCGTTCAGCCCGACTCGAGCCAGAACATGAACCTTCAAGTCGGAATTTCTTCGCGCTTGCATCAAATTTTTTTGTGGTCAAGCTCGAGCGTCTTTGCGTTTGCCATGATTGGTTTTGTGCTTGACGCCAGTTTTAAACCGTTTTGGTTGCTTGGGCATCTGGTTTTTTTTGCTGTCATTTACGGAGCAAATCACTTCTTGTTCAAACGCTATTCAGTGAAAAGTGCAGGCTTTTTTTTAAGTGCGTGTACCCTCCAGGTGATTTTTGCGTTGTTCCAACAACAGGTTTTCTGGTCTGAATACTCACTGGGCGGAATTATTTACGGAATTTGCGCCACCCCATTGTTGTTTATGATCGCCACCAATTTGGGTTTTATTGGCTTGCTGATTGATTTATTTTTGTCTGGGATTCTGATTTCGCTGTCTTTTCAACATGGTCTTGGCACTGGATTGACCGTGATTTTTGCATCATTCCTGGGGTCAATGGTCGGTTACATGTGCTACAGACTATTTCAAGAGTTTGCAAGCGTTCAATTTGAACTGGAGCGTAACGCCACCACCGATGCCTTGACCAAAATTGGCAACAGACGGGCGCTCGAGCAGGACTTTGAACGGTATAAGGCGATTGGGCGGCGCAAGGGAATGCAATTGGTGCTCTCGAGTTGGGATGTGGACGGTTTAAAACGCATCAATGACGTGCAGGGACATCGGGCGGGCGATCAGTACCTGCTGCGTTGCGTGCGAGCGTTGCAACACGCGACCCGCAAAGGCGACGGTCTGTACCGCACGGGCGGTGACGAGTTCGTGGGTTTGCATTTGGGTTTGACGGCAGGAACACCGATTGTCGAACGGGTGCGCAGCGAGTTTTTCAATGTTTCGGTTGGTTTTAGCGTTTTCACCCAAGAAACCTTGGACAAAGCCCTTTCGGATGCCGATGCGCAAATGTACGCCGAAAAACGCAACCGCAAGAACAAATCTGGACGTGGGACGGGCGAATATTACACTCGAGACAAAGCGGCGACTCGGGGCGGCACTGAAGATTGGTTGCTGCGCAGTACGGGCATTGAAATCAATGTTCACACGACTGGCATCGACATTTCGGTACGCAGCACGGGTGAAATGCCCGTGAACATCACCAAAGACCATGACGTTGGGCGTTTAACCCTCACACCTGAATTGGACACCAATATTACGTTAGAGCTTGATCCTCGAGATTTGCATGGTCGGCTTGGGATGAACGAAAAGCCAAATTAAATCAATGCTCGCTTGGAATCAATGGTTGATGCTCAAACGCGGTGCTGAGGGTCACAACCGTGTTGGTTCTCGAGACGCCAGGAATTTGTTTGACGCGGTAAAGCAGTTCCTCGAGCGCCTCGGGGGTACTGGTGCGAACTTTCAGCATGATGTCGGTGTCGCCGGCAACGCTGTAACATTCCTCGATTTCGCTGAATTGTTTGAAGGTGGGCGCGATCAAAAAGCAACTGGTCGAACCATCGGTGCGCACGCTGACAAACGCCAGTACGGGCAAACCCAGGGCGCGAGCGTCCACCCGCGCCGAAAAGCCTTTGATGATGCCGCGCTTCTCGAGGGTTTTGACGCGGGAATGCACGCTGGCGGCACTTAAACCGACGCTCGAGCCAATTTCGGCATAGGTTTGGCGGCTGTCGCGTTGCAGCTCGAGCAGGATGGCTTTGTCGTGTTGGTCTATGTTGTTCATGATTCGCTAAGTATTCTAAACGATATTTGGAAGTTTTAGCAATAATCCAAATGACATATTGCAAATTAAGACTTCAAACGATTATTCTTAAGCATGAATTCAGGTTTGGCGGTCACTGCAAGCTCGAGACGCGATTCGTTGTTGATTGCCTTTAGCTTGTTTGCACTGTACATCATCTGGGGCAGCACCTATTTTGGCATTCGGATTGGCGTGCAAAGCTTCCCGCCTTTTTTCATGAACGCCATTCGATTTACCCTTGCTGGCGCAATCCTGTACGCTGTCTTACGTGCTCGAGGCACAAAACATCCGCAAAAGCTCGAGTGGTGGAGTGCCTTCAGAATTGGACTCTTTTTGATTGTCGGCGGCAACACTGGCACAACCCTGGC
This sequence comes from Deinococcales bacterium, assembly GCA_043730305.1. Lineage (GTDB taxonomy): Bacteria > Deinococcota > Deinococci > Deinococcales > JAAFIG01 > JANXTZ01. Next base: position 3,304 of record JAYTKL010000081.1, read on the forward strand.
AGAGAGCCTCGGCGTTGCCAGTGGTCTTGCAGCCACCATCGTCGCCACCATGCCACTCTGGGCTGCCTTGTGGTCAACGCTGTGGGGTCAGCGCCCAAGGATGCTCGAGGTGGCTGGGATGCTGGTGGGTTTGGTCGGGGTGGTGATTCTCAGCCGTGAGGGAAATTTGCAAGGCAATCCAACTGGCGCAATCGTGATGTTTATCGCACCCATTTTTTGGTCGTTCGGTTCAATCTGGTCCAAACACCTGACGCTGCCTCAAGGTCTTATGGCGAGCGCCACCGAGATGTTGACCGCAGGTGTTTTAATGATTCCCATCAGCTTTTTACTCGGTGAACGCATGACCAAAGCACCGTCGATCGAGAGTGTTCTGGCATTGATTTATTTGATTACGTTTGGTTCGTTGATCGCTTTTAGTGCTTACGTTTACCTGCTGACCAAAGTTCGTCCGACCCTTGCCACCAGTTACGCTTACGTTAATCCCATTGTGGCTGTGTTTCTGGGTGTGTTCTTTGGACATGAAAAAATTGGTTTAAACGCCTTTATTGCCATGCCAATCATTTTGAGCGCGGTGGGGTTGGTGGCGTATGCGCAGAATCAGAAAATAGCAAATAGCAATTAGCCACCACAACAAAAACCCGTAGCGGCGCATCGCCGTACGCCTTTTGCACTCGAGAAACAGGAGAAATACCATGAACGCTTCGCATCACAGTTTAAAAAATCTCGAGCATCGTTTTCACAGCATCAAAGAAGACTTACGTGTGATTGTCGTGTTTACGTCAGCAGAATACTCGAGAAAAACCATATGAAAACCGCCGACGCATTGCTGTTGTTGGGGTTGTCAATGATTTGGGGCGTGTCATTTTTGCTGATCAAAATTGCGGGCGTCAGTTTCCCACCGGTTTGGGTGGCATGTTTGCGTTTGTTGCTGGGTGGTGTGGTGTTGTACGGCATTCTCAAACTGAACAAAGCCAAGATGTTCTCCAGGGTAAACCTGCCGTGGTTGATCTTGCAGGGTTTGATCGGCAGCGCTTTGCCGTTCACATTTTTTGCGCTGGGCGAACAAACCCTCAACTCGAGTTTGGCTGGGGTTTTGAATGCCACCACACCGTGTTTTGCGGTTTTGATCGGCGTTTTGATTGGCGACGCTAGCCTCAACTCACGCCGAATTTTTGGGGTCGCGCTGGGTTTGGTTGGCGTGATGATTGCCGTGTCGGGCAGTTTGCAACTCGAGGGTTCGCTGCTTGGCGTGACGGTGATTACCTTGGCTTCGATTTTATACGCTGTCGTGCCCTACATTGCCAAACGTTTTCTGAAAAATGTTGACCCGCTCGCCATCGCGTTTGGGCAGGTCATGAGCGCTGGTATGATGATGATTCCGATTTTGGTGTTCTCCAAACCAGGCATTGTCACGCTGCCCGCAATCGGCGCCATTTTGATTCTCGGCATTTTTGGTAGCGGTGTCGCTTACGCCATGTTTTACAGCGTTTTACCCAGAATTAGTGCCACCCAATCCTCGAGCATCACCTATGTCATTCCGATCTGGAGCATCCTGTGGGGCGCTTTGGCGGGCGAACATATCGGACTCGAGACCTTGCTGGGTATCACTGTGGTCATCTTTGGCGTTATTCTGATCAACACCGACTTTCAATTTGTAAGGAAACTCGTATGAACAAACCCGTCCAAACCCTGCAAGCCACCGTAGAGCACCTCGACGATCTCGTGCCATTGTTCGACGCATACCGCGTGTTTTACAAGCAAGCCAGCGATTTGGATGCCGCCAGGGAATACCTGCAAATCAGACTCGAGCGCGATGAATGCACGGTTTTTCTGGCGTATGACCAAACTCGAGCCGTGGGTTTTACCCTGTTGTACAACACCTTCACCAGCGTTATTTTGAAGCCACTGGTGATTCTGAACGACCTTTACGTGATTCCAGAAGCTCGTGGGTCACGGATTGGTGAACGTTTGATTGAACGTGGCGCGGCTCATGCGAAGTTGGTCGGTGCAGCATTTTTACGCCTTCGTACCGCAAACGACAATGTCTCGGGTCAAAAATTGTATGAACGCAGTGGCTTCGTGCGCGACGAAGTGTATTTGACTTATAACCTCAAGCTCGAGGAACAATCATGACCCCAGAAATTAAAACCGTCACGCTTGAACATCTCGAGATTGTCGCAGCTTTGTTCGATGCGTATCGTGTCTTTTATCAAGAAAAATCCGACTTGGAACGTGCCAGAACATTTTTGCTCGAGCGAATTCAAAACTCTGAAAGTGTGATTTACCTGGCGTTTGAGGCTGAAAAACCCTTGGGTTTCACGCAACTTTACCCCAGTTTCTCGAGCGCCAGCACGCAAAGAATCTGGATTTTAAATGATTTGTATGTGATCCCTGAAGCTCGAGGGTTGCGGGTCGGCGAGAAATTGATTGAACGCGCCATGCAACTCGCCCGTGACACCAATGCCAAAGGCGTGATGCTCGAGACAGCACACACAAATTTTTCTGGGCAAAAATTGTACGAACGCATGGGTTTTGAGCGTGAAGACCTCGAGTTTCGGACGTACTTTAAGTCCGTGTAAACTTGGTTGATGCCCGAGTACCAACCCATCAAAACCAAACTCGGTATTTTACGCTCGAGGGACGCGCTGCACCTGTCAAACCTCGAGTTCAAGCCACTCGAGAAAATTCTGGTTTTAACGGGCGTACTTGACGCCCGTCACAGCAGTTCGCACCTCGAGCTAGACTTGCAATTTTACTTAAAGTTTTTCAATGTGATCGCGCTCGAGGTCACAGACTTGGACTCGTTTCATGGCGATCTCTCGAGCAGCTTTGACGTGGTGCTTCACTCGAGTTGGTTTGAAAACGCGGGCGGCAACGTCATGGCGGGTCACAAGCATTACCAGATTATTGAACGCCATCACATTCTGGGTATTATCGCGGACGGTTTTAAACTCGAGTTGTAGGCATCATTTGCCCTTAAACTTTGCGGGTCGTTTCTCGAGGAACGCCCCCACACCCTCTGCAAAGTCGCTGCTTGCCCCTGCAATGTTCTGTAACTGTCCTTCGTACTCGAGCGCCTCGTCCAGGGTATTGGAAAGGTTTTTCAGGAGGGCGCGTTTGGTCAGTCCAAAAGTTTTGGTCGGTCCTTGTGCCAGATTCTCGGCAAAGGCTTTGACTTTGGCTTCAAATTCTGCGGCTGGGTAGACCCGTTCGCACAAACCCATTTGCAGCGCGTCTTCTGCCACGACTTTTTCGGCATGAACCATCAGGTCAAAAGCGCGGTTGTACCCCACAAGGCGCGGTAAAAACCAGGTGCTGCCCGCGTCTGGAATCAGCGCAATCTTGGAAAAGGCTTGCATCATGTTGGCGGCATCGCTCCACAAACGAATGTCGCCCGCCAGCGCAATGCTCGCACCAGCCCCAGCCGCGACCCCGTTCACGGCGGTAATCACGGGTTTCTCGAGGTTGGTCATGCGGGCAATCACGGGTCGAAAGGTTTTGTCCAAATGCTCTTTCAGGTTGCCATGAATCCCTTCGCGCAAATCTGCGCCCGAGCAAAAACCACGTCCAGCTCCAGTAATCACAATCACTCGAGTATTCTCGTCTTTTTCAGCGCTCGAGAGTGCAGACTGCATCGCCAGCAGCATCGCCTCGTTTGCCGAGTTGAGGCTTTCGGGACGGTTCATGGTGATGTAAAACACACCATGCTCGAGTTTGGTCAATACCACTTGTTCCGCCACTTGGGTCATAAAATGCTCGCTTTCTTTTGGTTATCCCAAGTTTACCCTTACTTGTCAAATGAAGGCTCGAGTTTGCCCGTCGCGCAGTTCCAGATAAATTCTTGAGTGATGCTGTTGCCATGCGCGATTTGCACCGTGCGTTTTGGATTTAAAGCAGGGCAGGTCAATTGAACTTGGTTGTTCTGCACGGCATGACGCACTTCAGAACCATTTATTGTTTCTATGACCAATAAGGGTTTGGTCGCGTTTGAAAATTTGATCGTCAAGGTTTGCGAGAAACTGGTTTGCTCCTGCACGTTCGCCTCGAGCGAAAACGGCGATGTTCCAGGATGGTTTTTGACCTCGAGTTTTCCAGCTTTGGCAACATTTGGGGTTTGCAGGTATTTTGCCAGCAAAAAGTTCTTGCTCGAGCCTTTCTCGCGCCAGCCAACATCAAATTTGGTGTTGATGGCAAACGGTATTTTCATGGCAAAACGCCCAGCCGAATCTTGCGGAATCAGACCCAAATAATTGCGTCCAGAAAATACGGCAAGCTCGAGGTTTGGCTTATTCACACCGCGCAACTCGAGGTCATTGAAGCGCACGTTACCAGAAACATTGTCAAAGGTGGTTTCAAACTCTCGGCTGCTGAAGACTTGCACGCCGTAGACGCGACCGTCGCCACTTTTAAAAACCCCTATGCCAGTGTGCGTAAAACTTGCGGTCATGATGTTCTTGAAATGCCCAGGGCTGTTCATCCAACCCGTCACGAACGTTGCAACGATGCTCGAGTCAGGTTCGCCTTGAAGAAAGGCAATGTTTTCCGCCCAGGCTTGTTCAAAACTGCCCGCCTGATGAATTCGGTCGCCAGGTGTGTCAAAGCCAACCCTGCCAGAGTGGTGGTCAAAAAAATTGCGATCCGCCATGTCTTTGGCGTGACCTCGAGCCGCCGCAGACAGCCGTGCGTCAAGTTTTAAAGCGCTTAAACCGGCTTTGGTTCGCTCCAAATTGATGCCAGCCCAGATGCCTTGCTCGGCGTCCGTTAAACCCGGTACATTCGGTGGTTCGGGCAGTGGATTCCAGGCGCTCA
>JAYTKL010000082.1:0-10680 GCA_043730305.1 Deinococcales bacterium
AGGAGTCGTACCCAGATTCACCGTACCGGCTGGATCTGCCACACCAGCTACACTGTAACGCTTGTAATTGACTGTTGTTGTAGCTCCATTGGTTCCAAAACTGTGGACATTGCCACCAGAAACAACAATATCGCCCCAATTGGTAGCATCATTGGTGACCACAACAGCAGCACCAGAATTTGCGGTTCCAGCGGCATTGAGTGGGATTCTGTACAGTGTGGAGTTGTACGGTGTAGCACCCACAGCGGGTCGTTCGACACCGATAAACAAGGAACTGGTAACTGTGTCATAAAAGGCAGAACCGCTACCAAGACCAGCGGTTCCGAGGGTAATGCCTGTCGCCGCAAGCGTAACATCGGCAATCAAAATTCCTGTAGCACCGGTCACCAGGTTATAGAAAAAGATACTATTATTTGTCGCCACCGAGCTATTGCTGGTGAAATAAATCAAACTGTTGTTGGGGTTATTGGCAACTGAGTTAATACCCTGAGCGGCTGGAACTTGAGCGGTAACGCTCGCTATCTGGGTGTATTTTCCGGTGGTCACATCTATGCTAAGAATCGTAGAGCCTGCCGAACCAGCAATAACCGCACCACTGCCACCATCAATTGGCGTACAAGCTGCTTGTGCGGCAGCCGTTTGAAAAACCGAAAAACCAGCAATCACGGCAAAAAACGCTAGATATTTTTTTCTAAAGTTTGTAATACTCATCGTATTCCCCCGCTTGTTAACAGATGATTGAAAGGTCTTGGGTGCTTGGAACAGCTCGAGTGCTTAAAATGTCTTAAACCATTTTTAGGTCTTAAATTTTTATGTTTTAACATTGTCTTGTCTCCCTCGAGTTTGTAATGAGGTGCTACTGGCACAAAAATCCAATATCGTTTTAAATCAGCAAACTTTCGTAAGTCAACTTCCAAAATAGACAATCACAAAAAGTCAACCACACTGCTTGTGCGGTTGGACTTGAAGCCTGTTCGATACGCCGTGCTTGCGCAAAAATGCGCCGCTTTGCTTTGCTGCACGTTGCTATTCCCCCTACCCTTTTTGATCAGAAAAGAGCTTTGTGACTTTTGAACATGAGAACGAAACCTTTTACGATATTTTACTCCCCCCATCGTGACGGATAGCATCCCCCTACGTCAAGGGCTATGAAAATTGTACGGCAGCTTCTATAAACCGCAAAAGCATGGATTTTTGTGACAGGGAAGATAAAACCTCATCTTAATCAATAATTAAAGTCATGTCAGAGTATTGGGATTGCGAAGCTCGAGAATGAGTTGAAAAGTTACTAAAATCACATTCCTTCTAGTGATCCTGTCACCGCTGCCAAAATCCACTCGTGAATCTCGAGGACTGGACGGGTCGCATCAATCGTCAAAAACCGTTCGGGTTCTGACTCTGCCAATGCCAGAAATCCAGCCCGTACCGCCCGATGAAACTCGAGGTCGGCACGTTCCAAACGGTCTGGTGCGCCTGTGGCGGCGGCACGGGTCAATCCCAATTGAGGCTCGAGGTCAAGCAGCACGGTCACATGAGGGCGCAAACCGCCCGTCGCCTCCCAGGTGACTTCGTGCAAAAACTCACGGTTCAAACCCCGTCCCCAACCCTGATATGCCAGGCTCGAATCGGCATAGCGATCACAAATCACAATCTGGTTGCGCTCGAGCGCCGGACGGATGACATCACGGACAATCTGCGCTCTTGACGCGCTGAACAACAAAAATTCTGCCATCGCTGACACCTCGAGCTTCGGGTCGAGCAACAAACCTCGCACCCCGTCACCCAAGGGTGTTCCGCCAGGTTCACGGGTGCGCAAAACACTGTAACCAGCCCGCTCAAGCGCCTCGGCAAGCAGTTTGGATTGGGTACTTTTACCGCCACCCTCGGGACCTTCAAAAGTGATGAAAACCCCAGGCATTAGCTTGTTCCTCGAGATTGAGAAATCATGCTTTAAAGTCCTGTCGGCAAGTGCAAGAACTGCCAGGGCAGCCCAAAAGTATCTTCGAGCTTGACCGCCAATGCCCGCACGCCAAAGGTTTCGGATTCGTAATGACCCGCAAAAATCGTGTTGACGCCGTACTCGAAGGCGTCAGAAAAATGGGCATGTTCGGGTTCGCCAGTTAAAAACGTGTCCACGCCAGCTTCGGCGGCTTGAGCCACAAAACCAGCCCCACCACCAGACAAGATTGCCACGCTCGAGACCATTGGTGTGCCGCCACCGTGTACCAAACAAACCTCGCCGGTCATTTTTTGAATGCCGTCAGCAAAATCTTGCAAACTTTGCGGTACGGGCAGCGTACCTTTCACGCCAATTGCCATGCCTTTATCAAACCCAAAAGGCTCGAGGTTTTGGAGTGACAAGGCTTTTGCCATGACGGCATTGTTGCCAACCTCTGGGTGAATGTCGAGCGGCAGGTGCGCGGCGTACAAGTTCAGGTTGCCCGCAATGGCAGCCTTAACCCGTTTGGCAAAAGGTCCTGTAATCGGTTGGATGTCTTTCCAGAACCAACCGTGATGAACGATCAAAAAGTCACTGCCCGAAGCAGTAGCCTCTTCGATGGTGGCGAGCGTGCTGTCCACCGCCACCGCGATTCTCGAGACGCGCTCACTGCCCTCGAGTTGCAGACCGTTCAGGCTGACATCAGGGATTTTTTGAATCGAAAGGTAATCGTTGAGCCAGTTGACCAAATCATCTCTGGCAATCGAGGGAGGGGTTTTCACGTCTTGATTGTACCGCTTGATTGTACCGCTCGAGCCTGAATACTGCGAAAGTAACTTCAGCTCGAGTTTAAGTTTAAGCTTTCATTCTTGCTCAAGATTTGACATTATTAAATTGATATACTGGATATCAGTCTATCGTTTGTTGACTGTCAAACGAATATCAAAAGTGATACATCACCAGTGTTCTCATTCAATCTGGCTCGAGTTTGATGCTTGGCTAGAATTCTCTGCCATCATTGGCTTTGGGTTCGCGCTTAAAACGCTGAGTCCTGCCCGCATCAACCCGCACAATCTGATCAGCGGGTTCGACCAGGGCTGGACGGTGGGTAATCACAATGATGGTGCGCATGCCTTTCAGTCGCCACAACAGATCAACCACCCGATGCTCGCGCTCCTGGTCAAGTGTGGCGGTCGGTTCGTCCAAAATCAGCACCTCGCTGTCCGCCAGCAGCGCCCGAATCAAACCCAGCATTTGACGCTCACCGCTCGAGAGCCGGTATGGACTCTCACCGCCTATCAAAGTGTCCAAACCTTCAGGCAGACGCTTGATCACACCGTCAAAACCAACTTGGGCGATTAAGTATTCCATCTGCTCGAGTTTGGGTTCGCGTCCCATGAACAAATTGTCCTTGATCGAAGCGTCAAAAATCGGAACTTCTTGACGCAAATAGACAATCCGCTTTCGCAGCGTCTCGAGGTTGATTTCGGAAAACGGTTTTGAATCCCACAACAGCCGTCCACTGAGCGGCTCGAACATGCGGGTCATGACCGACGCCAAGGTGCTTTTGCCCGCGCCGTTCTCGCCCAGAATCACCGTGTAACTGCCCTTGGGAATCTCGAGGTTGATGTCATGCAAGATCAGTCGTTCGGGCAAGTAACCAAAATGCAGCCCCTTGAGTTTGATGCTGGTTTTTAACGGGGCAAGAATTTGTAAATCATCGGCAAGCGGTTCGGGGCTTAACTCCAGCATCTCGAGCAGACGATCAGAGGCGACAATGCCTTCTTGTACGCTTTGAATATTGTTCACAATTTGCGAGATTGAACTCATGGTGCGCAACACCAAGGCATAGGCTGCCACCAATTGCCCGGTGGTCAGGGTCATCTGCAAAACCTGAGTCGCACCAAACCACAACACAATCATGGCACTTAAACTCTCGAGCAAACCGATGCTGAGGTCGCTTTGGTTTGAAAGCACCGTGCCGCGCCAGGAAAGTTTTAAGTAATCATCGATTTGTTGCTCGACTTTCTTGGTTGCCCAGCCCTGCGCCCCAAAGGTTTTCAGCGTCCAAAGCCCCTCGAGATTGCCGAGCAAAGCACTTTGCATCTGACCCTCTTTGCGCCGCGTTTCACGGGTGTTCATTTGCAGTTTTGGCGCAAGCCAAACCAGATAAATCACTTGAAACGGCACGGTCAAGAGCGCCACCAACGCCAACTTGAAATTGTAGGTCAGCAGCAACAACAAACTTAAGATCAAACTGAGTAGCGTGGCTGGAAAGCGCAACAACAAACTCGAAAGCACTGAACGCACCCGACTGAGGTCTGAAAACCGTGTGACCAGATCGCCAACCAGTCGCGTCTCATGAATTCGCATCGGGAGCTGCATTAAATGCTCGAGGTACTTGAGGCGCAAACGCCTGTTTAAGCCAATCGAAAGCTTTGAAGAGAGCAAATTTCGCAATGCTCCAAAGCTCGCCTGTAAAACCGAAACACTTAAGATACCAAGCAACACAGTATTCAAAATATTTTCTTGACGTTTTTCGAGCACCCGATCAAACAAGATTTCGGTTAATAGTGGCGCACCCAAATTGAGTAAGGTCACAACCAAGGTGACAAGCGCCACTTGAAACAGCACCACTCGAAAATGCTGGTAATGCCGAAAATGCGAGATCAAACCAAGCATTCCACGTTGCCCCAGAAAACGCCCCTTCTGAAATCCCTTGCTCGGCTCGAGCCACAAGGCTTTGCCTGTCCATTTCTGGTTGAATTCGTCAATCGAAACCCAAATGTGTCCCTCCGCCGGATCAAGAATTTTGACCCGTGATGCCACGAATTTCTCGAGCACCACATAATGGTTGTTCTCCCAGTGCAACAAGACTGGCGGATCAAGTTGACGCAGTTCTGAGGGGCTTGCCGTAAAACCTGTGGCTTTTAAACCCAGTCCCTCGGCAGCCCGTTTTAAACCGAGCAAACTCGTGCCCGACTGGGTTGTACCCGCCAGGTCACGCAGACGATACAACGGCTCGAGCCGCCCGAAGTGCATCAGGATCATTGCCAATGCGGCGGGTCCACAATCGGTGGCGTCAACTTGTCGAACAACACGCATGAAAGTCTTTGGCTCCGCCTCTGGACAAGATCAATTCTAGGTTATACCAAACAAAACCTCCGACACCAAAGGTTATCGGAGGTTTGCATTTTTTAACTCTCAAATTACGGAGGGCTAATTGGTGGCGTGCCACAACCGCAACCGCCGCCTGAACTATTGCCGCTTGAGCTATTGCCACCGCAACCGCCACTCGAGCTGTTTCCGCCCGATTGAGCCTTGTTCTTCTTACCGCCTTTTTTGCCGCCGCCACTTACCTCGAGCATTTGGTTCTGGCTGAGTTCCTGCAAGTTCAAATTTCCTAACTTCATATTCCACCTCTTTCTTAAAGCTGTCCCCAAAAAAATGATAGCGAGAGTAACCTGACCAAAATCTTACAGGGTTAAAATTCAACCACTTCTTTGAAGCTCGGTCGGCACGAAATCAAAAACTTTATCCGCATGGCAGGCAATGTATAAAACCGTATCCCAAAGTTTTTTGATCAAGCAAAACCACAGCGTTTAAGGACTCGATCTTAAAATGAGATTATAACCCAATTTTTTCAAAAGCTCAACTCGAGAATCAACCGCTCGAGCGTGACCCTGGGGTCAAGCCCGCTTTTCATGCCAATATCGGCAGAAAGCAAATACTCGAGATCGGTTTTGAGTTTGGCTTCACTTAATTTTTTGGCGGCGAACAAGGCTTTCTCGGCTCGGAATGGATGCACACTCAAAGCTTTACCCGCCTCGTCTTTATTGAGCATCGGGTCGCGTTGCCGCAGCGCGAATGCCCTCGCCAGCAGGTTGTACTGCGCCTGAATGCCGCCGAGCAGTTTGAACGGGTCTTCGTTGGCGTTCAACAAGCGCTCCAAGTGCTCGCTTGCCTCGAGCGGTTTTTTGGCGGCAATCGCGTCTTGCACGGCAAAAATGGTGGTCGGCGGCAAATGGTTAACCACGCGGCGCACGGTTTGGGCATCAATTTTGCCTTCCAGCAAGCTCAGTTTCTCGAGTTCGCTGGCAATGGCGGGCGGGTCGTCTGGGAAAATTTCGGACAGCATTTTGGCGGCGTCACTCGCCAGCTCGAGTTTCATTTTTTTTGCCCTGGCGACAATCCAGGCGATCAACGCGCCTTTTAAGGGCGTGGCAAGCACTTGAAGTTCTGCACCGATTTTCTCGTAGTGTTTCGCCCTGGCTTCCTGGGCTTTTTTCTTGCGGGTCTGTTCGCTGCTGGTCTCAACACTGCTCCAATTTTCGGGGTCGAGCACAATCGCCACGGCATCTGGAGCGCTAGCGATCAGTTCGACGATTGGTTTGTACTCTTTGATGCCCAGCATGTTTACCACCAGCGCCGCCGGTCCAAACAGACCGCCCTGCAAATGACTGGTGATCCCCGCCTCGGTGACTTCTTCGCCCTCGAGCCAGGGAACGTCACGGGGTTGAAAACCGCGTTTCTTGAGGGTCTCTCGAGCGGTTTCGTCGAGTAAAAAATGGTTGCCGACCAGAACGATCATGGGTTTAGTTTACGCTGCTTTTGCTGCTCGAGAATCCTGTGATTAAAGCCTCGAGTCCAATTTCAAAGCCGCCTTTGGGTCCACTTTTGCCAAATTGCCCTATGCGCTCGAGACTGCAAAAGCCGTACAGCTACGCCGAGAATGCCACGCTCAAGAAATTCTTGTTGAATCTCGAGAATTCTGATTGTGGTTAAGGTCGCGTTATGACACAATAAAAATCATGGTTTAAAAGGCAATTCAGGCTGATATTCAGGCAAGGCGCGTACATCAATTGAATTCTGTGCAATGGCTCGAAAATCTTTAATGTTATCCGTGTAAATACAACTTGCCCCATGCGCAATTGCAGTCGCAACAATAAAAACATCAGTTTTTACACATTGCCGTGGCTCATTGCGTTCTGCCGCAGGAGGCGGATTAAGATTTGCAGCTATAGCAGCAGCTTTGGCATCAAAAGCTTGAATCATTGCCCATGTTCCTAATTCTGCGAGAATTGCCCCACGTTTCTCGGGAGGGTATTTGTACAAAAACTCGGTTAGGACAGGCGCGGGAATTAGAATTGTTTCTTGTTGTTGGTCTAAAGAGCTGAGTAAGGCTTGTGCTTGTGCCACTCGAGAATCGTTTGGATCATCTGGACGCAATGCTAAAACCAAAACAACGGTATCAATGGCAATCAAAGTCTTTCCCCTCGTCCCCGTAATCCAGCGACATACTCACTTGGATTTACGTCATCCCAAACACCTTGACTGAGGTCGCGGAGGCGTTGCAATCCTGTTTGGATTCCCCCTTGGGTAAAAGTTTGAACTTGATCACATTTAAACTCGAGTAATTCCCATGTTTCAGTATCCCAAGTGGCAGTGCCAGCCAGCGCAACATCTTGATAGAGTTTTTTTGAGAGTTCTAAAGCTATGGTTTTTGAAACTTTGATATGCTCAATTTTACCTGTTTGGTGTAATCGCAAATCCACATTTGGCGTTGCTCCACCAACCGTTAAGCATTCGCCTGTCAGAACCGTACTGCCTTTCAGGATCGCTAGGGTTCGGGCTGGGAGCGAATCGCTGGGTTTTAGCTCTGCTTGTTGAATACCAAGTTCTGGATTGGCAATAAAACTCAATTTGAATTGGTTCTTTTGCAATACATCGGTCTTCAATAAACGAAGCGCTTCATAAGTGGTTTTTGGTAAATTTTCGTAATTGTGGCTTGAACAGGCTTCACTGATGGCAGCAATCACTGGAATATATTCGGGTACTGTGGTTATTTGCAATCCTAAGCTTCCTTCAAAAACACCTGTTAATCTGGCAATCGGTTCTGAAATGTTTTTTTCGTGAATTGCTTTACCAAGCAACGTAAGCAACTCGCCGAGTTGTGTAATATCTATGTCATTCGGAGTGATCTTCTTTTGGACGCCGTCTAGGCGCAGCTCGATGATTTGCGGGTTCATTTGAGTACACCTCAATTCCAATTTAGTGTACATCCTGTAATCTCTTATGTGAATTTAGGTTTCCAAGACATAAATTTACAAAAATTAAACCTCAAGTGGCAGCCCACTGGCTGGTGACGCAAGTTTTAATTCCTCGAGCGTTGCAAAAGAGGTTTGCGTGCCAGTTCGGGTGACACTGACGGCTGCCGCCGCGTTGGCAAATTCAATCGCCTGTTGCATGTCTAAACCGCGCGATAAAGCGCTGACCAACGCCCCAATAAAAGCATCTCCCGCACCAGTCGAATCAATGGCTCTCACCACCCGAGGTTGATGATGCAGCGCACGTTCGGGTGTGACGTGCAGCGCCCCGCGTTCGCCCAAGGTCACGATCACTTCTTTCGCCCCAACCGCAATCAAACTTCTTGCCGCATCTCGAGCCTCGAGCACATCTCTCACAGGTTTTCCAGTTAAAAGCTCGAGTTCAGTTTCGTTGGGCAGTATCAAATCGGTCAGCTCGAGCAAACCTGGCAACAAGGGCGCAGCAGGTGCAGGGTTCAGAATGGTTTTGACACCCGCAGCTCGAGCGATTTTGAAGGCTTCAAGCACGGTTTGTTGTTTGATCTCGAGTTGACAAATCACAAATTTGGCATGGGTTAACAGTTCTTTGGCGGGTTCTAAATCCTCAGGCTCGAGCTTGGCATTTGCACCCGAGACAATCACAATAAAGTTCTGCCCCTGTGCATTCACAAAAATCGGTGCGACCCCGCTCGGCACGCCCTCGAGTTGTGTGACAAAACTGGCATCCACATTTTGGGTTTTGAAATTCTCCAGGGTTTGCGTTCCAAAACCGTCCATGCCAAGTCTGGCAATCATGGCGACCTTCGCCCCCAGTTTGGCGGCTGCCACGGCTTGATTCGCGCCTTTACCACCAAAGCCTTGCTTAAAATCTGTGCCTTCGATGGTCTCGCCAACTTTGGGAAAGCGCACGGTGTAGGTGATCAAATCAACATTGCACGAACCGACCACGACAATCTCAGCTTGCTCGAGGCTCACGCGTCACCCTCGCCTGTATGGGTACTGCGACCAATCCAACCGGCGGTCAAAACGATGTTGGCATACGGCGTAAAATCACCGGTGCGAATATGGACTTTTGCGCGTTCGGCAAGCGGTTTAAAGCCGTCGTAATGTGGCAGCGCCTCGAGCGGAATGTTGCCCACCAAGTTTTTGAGGCGTTCATGAAATTTTGGGCTGGCGGTCATCTGCTCTTCGGCAAAACTGATTTTTTCAAAAAGTGCCTCGGTCAATAAAATCTCGAGAATCTGCGTGACCGTTGGCAAATCTGGCGCGAGTGCCAGTTCGACACGGCGGGCATTGGGCGCGACGGGCAATCCGGCATCGGAAATCACAATCAAATCCAGATGCCCAAGGCTGGCGATCACATCGGAAAGCTCACGGTTTAAAATGCCCGTTTTTTTCATGGCTACCTCCAAATACTCGAGCTTACAGTCTAGCGCAACAGTGTAAACTTCTGGCATGGACGCACAAACGTTTGCGGCAAATCAACTCGAGAATCATGTCAAGTCTTTTTTGAAGGCTTTATTTGACACCTCAGAGGAACACTTTTTCACCGACCCGCCCGCAGGTGGGCACAGCGTCGCCTGGCACGCCCTTCATACCGCCGATTGGAATCGGGTGTTGGTGTCGCCCAAACTCGAGGGCGTAAAAATCACAGAACGTTTTGCCTACTTGGGTTGGGAAGACAAACCCTGGGCAATCGCCGTTTCTGGGGCGAGTCCGGTCAGCCTGACCGACAGCAAAGCCAAGATTCTCGAGTTTGTGACAGCCGAATTTGAACGTGGAGTGCAAGATGTGCGCGATGCCAGCCCAGCGCAACTCGAGGCAAAAGTACCCACACCAACGGGCGAACGCGAGGTCATGGGCATGATTATTGGACAGATACGGCACGTCGCATATCACTGGGGACAAGCCAAGATGGTGGCAATGCAACTGGCAAAATGACCATCAAACTCGAGGTTTTGGGCGCATACTAAAACCCATGAAAACGCGCTTAAAATTCTCGAGTTTGGTGTTGCTGGTCTTGTTCTTTAGTTCTGTTGCGAGTGCTCAAACCGCAGCCGAAATGGTCGTGGTTGCCACCATCTCGAGCACCCTCGACCCCAGCATCGCCTTACCGCAAGGCTCGAGTTTTGTGTCCAATCCCAAATACGCCGTGCAAATCGCGGCGTTGCTGCCCGATGCGGCAAAGTACACGAACTTTCAACTCTATGTCGCCAAAGGTCTGGCAAAAAAATTGGCAGACGATTACGTCAATCAGTTGAAAACCAGTTTTGCGATTTCAAATTACTTCGAGACTTCAAGCTCGAGCAGCACTGTTGGCACTGAAACTCGGATTCGGATTGAATTTAAAAACGACGACACGGGCAAAATTTTGTTGTTGTTTGTGGTCAAACGCCCCGACGGCGTGTACTTTCTGGTGGCGCAGAAAAAGTAAATTGGCGCTCAAGGTTTTAACAACTTGGTTGCGTTCAACCTGACTTCGGCTGGTTTTAAATTCTCACCAAAAAAATGCCCATCGTTCGACCAGACCTCGAACAGCAAACGCGCATTGCCTTTGGCGTTCCGAATGCCCTCGAGCGTGCCAGAGTTGCCAACAAAACCAATCACTTGCCCGCGTTTGATCGGCGCGGCAAACGAAATGTTCTCACTGATTTT
>JAYTKL010000083.1:0-2390 GCA_043730305.1 Deinococcales bacterium
GCCGAACGTGACGGCATCAAATCTGAGCGCGAGAGTATCAAGAGTGAGCGCGAGGAAGCACGCCTCGAGACTGAACGGTTAAGCCGCAGGGGGGAGCAACTCGACGCTCGAGCCGCCAAACTGGACACGCTGGAAGAAAAAATTTCAGTCGAAGAAAAGCGTTATCAAGAACTTCTGGTGCAAGCCGACGCGAAAATTCATGAAGCCGAACGCAAACTCTACGAGGTGGGCGAACTTTCACGCGAAGCCGCCCGCGAGATGATTCTCGAGAAACTTGACAATGAACTCGAGGAAGAAAAAGGTGTGCGCGTCAAGGTCATGCTCGAGAAGGTCAACCTCGATGTTAAACGTCGAAGCCAGAGTATCATTGCCCAAGCCATTCAACGTTCAGCATCGGAGACCACCGCCAGCATGGCGGTCAGTGTTGTGCCAATTCCTTCAGACGCCATGAAGGGCAGAATCATTGGACGCGAGGGACGGAACATTCGTGCCTTTGAAAGCCTGACCGGTGTTGACCTCATCATTGATGACACGCCAGAAGCCGTGATCCTCTCGAGCTTCAACCCGATTCGCCGTGAGGTTGCCGTCAAAGCACTCGAGCAACTCGTGACCGACGGACGCATTCACCCGACCCGAATCGAAGAAGTCGTTGCCAAAGCCCAGGACGAGATGAAAACCTACATCCTCGAGCGCGGCGAGGAAGCCGCGATTGAAGCCAATGTTGTGGGGTTAAAACCAGGTTTGTTACAGCTTTTGGGACGGATGCACTTCCGCTCGAGTTATGCACAGAATGTTCTTAAGCACAGCATTCAGGTCGCGCACCTGACCGGTATCATGGCGGCAGAGCTTGGGCTTGACGCCACCCTGGCGCGACGGGCTGGATTGCTGCACGACATCGGCAAAAGCATTGACCGTGAAATTGAAGGCACACACGTCGAAATTGGCATCAACCTTGCCAAACGTTTCGGCGAACCCTTTGAAGTCATTGACGCGATAGCGCACCATCACGACCCAGAAAACGGCGAGAGCGTCTTTAGCGTTCTGGCTGCCGCCGCCGACGCGATCTCCGCCGCCCGACCTGGCGCACGCCGTGAAGACCTCGAGACCTACGTCAAGCGCCTGCAACAACTTGAGACGATTGCCACCAGCTTCCCAGGCGTTTCTGGTGCGTACGCCATTCAGGCAGGGCGCGAGGTGCGCGTGATCGTGCAACCCGAAAAAGTCTCGGATTCCAAAGCCGCACTGATCGCTCGAGAAATCGCGGGACGGATTGAACAAGACATGGAATACCCAGGGCAAGTGCAGGTGACGGTGGTACGTGAAAGCCGCAGTGTCGAATACGCCAAGTAAAATGGCTTGAAAGAGTCCAAGTGCCGCCGGGTTTTAGACTGGCGGCACTTTTACATCATCCGCTACATTATAGTCTAGACTTTATTATTGATTTTTGTTACACTCGAGAAGCAATGCCGTTCTTGCAAGCACGACATCCCAATCATCTCACATCCGAACACTCGATTTTGGTCGAAAACCTACTCGAGATGGCATTGTCTGGACGGCAAGAAGTTGTGGATGCAACCATAGAAATGCTCGCTGATTTTCATGTTTTTGGAACAAACTCAAGATTTGCACAAAAACTGAAAAACACACCACTTTGGGAACTCAAAACACGATCTCGAGGTGGTTTGAAAGGCGGTGCGAGGGTGTACTTTTTTGTGGTTGATGACGAACTGATTGTGGTAAATGTAGAGTACAAAACTGGCAATGATCCGAGTCCACAAAAAATTCTTGAAGCCATGATTGTTTTGAAGGCGTACCTCAACCGGGTTTTGGTCGTTGAAAGGAATGAAAATGTCTAGAGCAACAGTTGGTGAGTTAAAAGCTCAATTCAAATTTGATGACGCACAAGCCCAGGAAATGTTTGACATGCTTTCGGATTTCACAGACCAAGAAATTAAAACGGGATTTCTGAGTCGCGGAGATGCTCCCGAGGGAATGATTGGTGATTCAAAGTCAAAGAATTTCAAAGCTGATTTTGAAAAAATACTACTTGCAGACAACCTGAAAAAAGCCTTATCTCGAGCACGAGCAAACCGTAAAATAACCTTAAAACAAGTTGCATTGAAAGAAGGCATCAGCCTGCCTCGAGCACAACAAATCGAGAATGCTCAGACCAAACTCGAGTTGCAAACCTTGGTGCGTCATGCTGCGGCGCTGGATTACTCGGTTAGTATCACGCTGACACCAAAAGATGGTTTGGGTGAAACCATTACAACCAAATTAAGTGACCCATAATTTTAAGTTTTCTGGTTTAAAAACCCAACAATTGCCTCGCACACAGCTTCGCGTTCCATGTCCCAGAACATTTCATGCCCAGAATTCTGAAACCATTT
>JAYTKL010000084.1:0-2664 GCA_043730305.1 Deinococcales bacterium
TTTTGTGGTTCTTCCCCACTTTTGGTGCAAGTGACCGCATAATGTTCCATGCAAACACAAACATTGTTAGAGACAGCCTTTCAGGACAGTGCCTTGGAAATCACGAGCGTCAGGAGTCAATTAAACCCCACGCTACTGATGCTCGAGGCACGATCAACCAACAAAAACGGTATTTGTCCAAAATGTGGACATATTTCCTCAAGCGTGCATAGTCATTACACTCGATGGCTCATGGATTTACCTGTTTTAGGTCAACGCTTACAAATCCTTCTTTGTGTGAAGAAGTTCAGATGCCAGCAACGCACTTGTTCGTGCAAAGTTTTTTGTCAAAAGCTCGAACCTTTCACGTCGTTGTACAGCAGAACCACCAATCGTTGCCAAAGCATTCTCGAGAAAACCACGTTGTTGCTGGGTGGTTTAATGACCCAAAGAATCCTTGAACTTGAAGGAGTCCTCAAAAGTGACTCGAGCTTACTGCGTTTAATCCGAAAATTATCTTGTCACCCGCAAGTAAGCAGTGAAATACAACGCGTTGGCATTGATGATTTCGCGTTGAAGAAAGGACGAGAGTATGCCACAGTGATTATTGACCTCGAACAAGGCAAAGCCATTGAACTCCTACCGAATCGTAATGCACAAACTGTGGCTGCTTGGTTGAAAGAACATCCCAGTATCGAACTGGTCACTCGAGATCGCAGTCGAGAGTATGGGTTGGCAGTCACGACAGGAGCGCCTCAGGCAGTGCAGGTATTAGATCGGTGGCATTTTCTGAAGAACTTACGTGAAGCGCTTGAACGAGAATTACAACGTCACCAAAAAGCAGTAGCCATTGCAGTACAAGCTGATGATCAAATTACGGCTTTACCACTGCATTCCACGACGCAAGAACAGATGAGTCTTCAAGCTACCCAATGTCGGAAAGACCTTTACCAAGGAATTTATGCTTTGCATCAGTCAGGCAAGACCAATAAACAAATTCAAGTTCTAAAAAAAGTTTGTGAACACACGGTCAGGCGAGCCATTCGATACCAGGGAATTGTGGAACGACGTTACCATGCTCGTCCAGTCAGTATTCTCAGTGAATTCATGACTTTCTTGCAGCAGCAGTGGGATGCTGGTTTTCGTAATGCCAGTCAATTGTTTCGTGAGATCAAAAAACAAGGTTTTATGGGTTCACAACGCCAAGTGCTGCTCTGGGCACAAGAACGACGAAGCACACCGGCTAAAACAACGCCAAAGATTTTTCGTGATTCAGCTATTCGTAATGCCACCTTGCAAAAAATGAATCAACCCGTCATGCGTTTAACAAGCCGTGCAACATCGTGGATACTATTTCATGACCCACAGAATTTGGATGCTGATGAGAGCAGTTTACTTGAGCAACTCAAAAAGCATCCTGTACTGAATGAAGCACGACAGTTCGTGCAGGAGTTCAAAACGTTGGTCGCCCAAAAACAACCTGCTCAGTTTACCGATTGGTTAAGTCGGCTTGGTCAGAGTTCCTTGATTGACTTGAAATCCTTTGGGAGCGCTCTCGAGCAGGAAGGTAAACCCTTCTTGGCTGCGCTCGAGTTGCCTTGGAGTAATGGTCCAACTGAAGGGGTGGTGAATAAGATCAAGTTTGTTAAACGGCAAGGTTATGGTCGGGCTTCGTTTGATTTACTGCGATTACGTGTGCTGAACAGTTGAATTCGTTTGCACCAAAAGTGGGGAAGAACCAAAAAACCCTTGCAATTTCACAATGGCGACTCCTTCCCAAAGAATATGGTGATTGGAACACTGTTTACAAACGCTTTGATCGTTGGGCTGAACGCGGAATCTGGACTGCCATGTTCGAGCATTTCGCAGGAGACGCTGATATGGAAAGCGTCATGATTGATGCCACCGTCGTGCGAGCGCACTCGAGCGCTGGCGTAAAAGAGGGGATCAAGAAAAGCAAGCCCTTGGGCGAAGCAAAGGTGGTTTCTTGACCATAAAACGCACCTTCTTGATTCCAAGACGCACCTAACGGGCGGAATCGCTAGCGGGCATGGTCGCTTCACAACCAAGATTCATGCTGTCGTAGAGGCTCTAGGAAACCCATTACGTTTGATTCTGACGGCAGGGAATCGTCATGATGTAACTCAAGCCGAGGCATTGCTCAAGGGTTGGGAAACCGAGCGGGTCATGGCAGATAAAGGCTATGACTCGGACGCTGTGCTGGCGATCATTGAGGAAATGCTGGCTGAGGCGGTGATTCCACCGAAAGCGAATCGTGTTGTTCAGCGCGTGTATGACAAGGAGTTTTATAAGGAACGGCATTTGGTGGAATGCTTTTTCAACAAACTCAAGCAGTTCAGGCGGGTGTTCTCGAGGTTTGATCAGACAGCGCGGAATTTCTTAGCGTTTGTGCAGTTTGCTTCAATGATGCTTTGGTTGCGCTAAATGTCAACACAGCCTAGACCAGACTGATGGCGATTTCTCAAAAGTTTCTAACATTTTGACTCGTGCAAAAAAACTAAACTGTCTTCCCAAAGGTTTTTGACAAAAATCTGGATTCTTTCAGGTATATCTTGACCCAACAATCAACCTGTTAAACTCGAGCGATGCAATTGTTCTCTCTTCTTCGCCCCGAATGGCGCTTGTTTTTTCTCGGCACGTTTTTTTCGTTCGTCACAGGGTTCG
>JAYTKL010000085.1:0-15308 GCA_043730305.1 Deinococcales bacterium
AACTTCACCTTGTTACCGTTACGCTCGAGCAATTCCGCCATTTTCGTACTCCTATACTCTGATTTTCTTCAAAAAAATTAGCCAGGCATCTGCCCAGCCAGTCGGTCACGCATTCAAATCCAACTTTAGGACTTCAAACATTTGGTGCGAGGAAAGGGACTTGAACCCTCACGGTTGCCCACCAGGTCCTAAGCCTGGCGCGTCTACCATTCCGCCATCCTCGCGCAACACAACACAGTGCTACAAAAACCTTCCAACTAAAAACTGGGGTGGATGAAGGGGTTCGAACCCTCGACCTCCGCTTCCACAGAGCAGCGCTCTAACCGACTGAGCTACACCCACCAGACAGACCACCTATTTCGGTAGCTTAGAGATTCTAGCCAGCAAAGCCCCCAGTGTCAAGGACGATACAGCCCAAATTCAGACCAAAAACTCGAGCGGCGGATGCTGAGAACGTTGTACCGTGAACTTCTCGGCGAATTTCACACCCACACTGCGCCCCAGACTGGCTCGAGAAGCCCTGAAATCATCGGGCGTCCAATCCCATTTGTAAAACGCCGCGTAATACGCCTGAACTTTGGCGGCAAGCTCGAGCGTGTCCGAAATGTCCACATGCACCACCGGACTTGGAGATTCAACGGCATGATACTGGTAAAACGACACAGATTTTCTGTGCGCCTCGAGATTCACAAAACCAGCCTCGCGCACGACCTTCGGAATTCTTGCCAGGGTTATGGCATCAAAGGCAATTTTTGCCGTTGCCCTGTGGTCAGGGTGGCGGTTGAAATCATCCCAGGTGATGATCGCATCGGGTTTGAACTCGCAGTACAACCGAGCTAACTCGAGCGCCTCCGCTCGAGAACCCGTCATGCGCGTGTCGCCCATGTCAAAAAACTGGTAACTCGAGCCGATCATGGTCGCCACTTCGCGCCCGTGATTCTCCCGCACCTGGCGGACTTCCTCATGCGGCGCATCACCAAACTGCGAAGCCAGTTCGCCGTAAGTTGTCCAGACCAGTTTTACGGTGTCGCCTCGAGCCGCGTGCTTTGCCAAAGTGCCAGCGCAACCCATCTCGTCATCGGGGTGAGCGAAAATCGCAAGGATGTTCATGGGAACAGTGTAACTCGAGGGGCAAGAAAAAGTCCCTCGAGCGTTGAAGGCTCGAGGGATTTTGGATGTAAGAAGCTATGTTTTAATTTTAAAGACCGGAACACCCCTGTCTACATTGTGAATACACCCTGTCGTAACGTTTTCAAGTTGTCCAAAGAATAACCAGTCACCTGAAGCATTAAAGGTCTTCGATACACCATCAACGTTCGAGTTGTTAAACCCAGGAAGGTTACGGAACGAGAAAATATCACTTGGTGATATGACCCACCAAGCATTACGGTATTCATTACCCAAAGTTAAGCCATTGGTGGTCAAACTGGCACTACCAGGGGTGAGTTTCTCACCTTCGTTGGGACCTCCAAGAGGTATTGTGACCACATATGGGTTTGGACAGGCGGCATCATTGCGTGAAAGTTTCACCTTGACCTCTTGAATGTTACGATTCCCATCTGTATCTTGAACGACAAGACGCATCACATAAATACCGTTTGGCAAGTACGGTGAGGCTCCTGCATCAAAACCCAACAACACGGTGGTGCTGGTTACTGGTGGAATAAATGCTTTGTACTGTTCGAGCGCGTTTACAGGACCCAAAGTTCCGCACGAGACGCAAGTCATACGCAGTTCTGCTGAAACCAGTCCTTTGTCATCACTTATGTTGGCAACGACATAACCATAGCTTTGACTAAAAATCGGGAGCGCTCCTGTGTCAACTTGTTGTTCATTCGAGGGTATGCGAACTGGGCTTGTGAGGACTGCGGCAGGTGGTGTCAAATTCGAGTTGATATTTTTGATTGTAATTGTATCAGTGACGGTTCGTGGTGCAGGTTCACCAGTTACATTGACCGTCGCAGAAGCCTTAATTGTGTACAAATCATTTGGGAAATTGTTCAGATCAAAAGCATCACTGGTGTAATTGTTGGTTGCACCAGTTTGACCTGCTAAAGGAATGGTTTTCTTGCCAATACTCGTACCACGATAATCAAAAAATTCAATAACCAAATCACTGGTATATGCGTAGTCACTTGAACGCTTCAGGATATTCACAGTAACGGTAGTAGCACCACTCAATGTTGCATTATTGGTTGGTGACGTAATTTGAAGGATTGGTCCAAGGACATTGTTGATTGTTACGGTTACGGCATTTGAAGTGGTTGATAACCCAGATTTGTCAGTGGCTCGAGCTTTTAACTCAAATGATCCGTTTGAAAATTTAGTGGTATCAACACTAAATGATGGATTTGGTACGCCACTGCTGAGCGCAATTGGGTTACCATTGGCGATCAATTCAACGGTATCAATACCACTGGTGTCTGCGGAATTTGCAGTAACAGTTAATGTCCCATTGACGGTATCACCGTTTACTGGGCTGGTGATGCTAACTGTGGGTGCTTGACCATCGCCTGTAATTTTATTGATGGTTAATGTTGTTGTGTACTGTGTTACGTTACCTGCATTGTCAATTACACCAAAGACAACTGTTACTGGTGCAGTATTAACGGCAATGGTTGCACTGGTGGTGTTGGTATCGGTTTGAGCAATAACGTTTGTACCAATTTTAATATAAGTACGCAGAATATCAGAGTCACTCGAGGTTATTGCCAGGTCAACGTTTGAATTGGCAGTCACAATTGCACTTAAAGATGTGCCTGTTGGGTTAGCAATTGTTGTACCACCAACAATGATGCTCGAGGCTTGAGGTGCAACCGAATCCACGGTTACGGTTTTGCTGGTTTCGCTCATTCCACCAGCACTGGTGGCTGTGGCTTTAATCACTGCTCCATTTGTAACACCAGCATAACCACATAAAGTCTTGTAACTCACACCAGTTGTTACGGGCGATGCACCATTGAAACATTGCACATCTGACACACGGTCAGCAGTGCTCGAGACGCTCGAGCGCACCTGGGCGACAAAATTGGCAGGAACGGTGGTGCTGTTGGCAGGAATCACAATCCCACTTAAGGTATTTATAAATCCTGTGAATTCTACGGTTGGTTTTGTTATTGGGTCGGTTGGCGTGTTACAGGCTGCCAGTGCAACCAGGGCAAGAAGGGCAAATCTCTTCATGGTGCTCCTTATTTTGTATTTTCGAGGGGATATTGAACATTTTTGATGATCGTAAATTGACGATTCGCGCCATTGGCATCTTGTATTCTAAATGTGATTTCGGCTTTCCAGCCTGTTGGGTCGCCACCGGCTCGAGCACGTTCCGTTAAGTAAGCGCTGGCAACTTCGCCAGTAATCAAACGTTGAGGGTCGCCATTGGTAATTGGACCTGGAACGAATTGTAGGTTTTTACTGCCAATAAGTGGGCATTGGTTTCCAACTCCAGCTTCACAGCTTCGACCAGGTTCGACAACGACGCCAAGACCTTCGTCAAAACCAGTAATCGTTTGTCCGTTGACTTGCAAGGGATTGTTGGATTGATCCAAGTAACGCACTGTATAACCAGAAACCACTCCACCAATAGCGCCAGGAATCGCTTGGAATTGGACACTGGGAGCGATTAGGGTAATGGTTGTTTGGTTGGTCGCTGTGTCGGTGGTGGTAAAAAATCCAACCCCTGGTTTGATGTTGGCAACGTAATCTGCTGTTGGAAGAAAATTAAGTTCTCGTGATGTACAACTCGAAAGTAGTGCTGCCACTGCCAAAACCGCAATGCTTGTGAATTTCATTCCTCGTCCTCCTTGAGCGCTTTTAAGTGTGGGTTGAGTATGTAAAACGCCAACCTTTTCATACCTGCCATAAAGTCCACTTGTTCTACCGCGACATCTTCTCCAACCTCGAGAACGGTTGGCGCGAAATTCAGGATACCCTTAATTCCGGCTTTGATCAGTGCATCTGCCGCATCCTGGGCTTTTTCGACGGGAACGGTTAAGAATCCCATGTCAATGTTTTGTTCGCGCACGAGTTGCTCGAGGTCGTTCACGTGGCTGACGGTGATTCCGTGCATGGTCATGCCAATTTTGGCGGGGTCAATGTCGAACAGTCCTTTCAGGTTGAAGTCGTAGAGGTTGTTTTCTTTGTAGCCTGGGTAGTCTGCCAGGGCTTGTCCGAGCCTGCCCATGCCGATGATGACGACGTTCCAGTGGCGGTTCAGTCCGAGGATGCGTTGCAGTTCACGGCGCAGCGTCAGGACGGTGTAACCCATGCCGCGTGTGCCGAAACGTCCAAAGTACGCCAGGTCTTTGCGAACCTGGAAGGCGCTGACTTGGGCTTCCTCGGCGAGCTGGTCAGAACTGGTGCGGTTGACCCCTGATTTCTCGAGGTTGGTGAGGATGCGAAGGTAAGTGACCAGTCTGGAAATGGTCGCGGTGGGGATGCTGAGTTCTGTTTTCGGTGTTTGTGCCATAATTTTATCGTATCGTAAAAGGTTGAAGTCCTCGAGCACGCAGGTCGTTGCGAGCCAACTCGAGTGGAGTGCCGGTCAGTGGTCCAATGATGACGCGAGTGACGCCGTTGGATGACACGCGCAACCTGGCACTGTAACCGGCTTTGCGCAGGTTGATCAGGAGCGGGCTGGCGCTGGCGGCGTTTTTGAACGCGCCGACCTGAAGGTAGGCGGTCTGGATTTTGGGGTTGGTGTCGGTTTTTTGAGCCAGGCTTTTGCTGGCGGTCATTGACGCTTTGACGGGTTGTTTTGCCAGTGTGGAATTCAGGGTTGCAGGTTTGCCGCTCGAGCCTTCAAGAATTTTTCGTGGTGTGGCGGTTTTTGGTGCTGCGGGTTTTCGATTGTTGGCACTGCCCGAACGTGATCCGTCTGGTCGGTAGAGTATTGCGCCTGGGTAAACATTTTTGAGTCGGGTAAAAGCACTTGCCGCTGTGCTTTGAGCGCTGTAAGGTCCGACGATCACCAGGTACAAGTATTGTGAAAGCACGGCTCGGGCTGGAAATCCCTGGCGACGAACTTGGGCGGCAAAGGTTTCGGCTCGAGGTTGGGTTTTGTAAGTGCCGACCACAATGCGGTAACTGCTGAGGTACGATCCTCTCGAGCTTGGTGTGCTGGCTGACGTGACGGGTTTTGTTGGTTTGACGTTTGGTGTCGAAGTTGTGGCAGTGGTTGCTCGAGGTTTGATGTTTGTAACTGGCACTTTGGGTTTTTGGGCTGGTTTGACGGCTGTGACTGGTTTGACCATTGTTGGTTTGGGCTTGGTAACGGGTTTGATAATAGGTTTTGAAGCCACAGTTGGTTTGGTGTTCGTGTCAATGGTCGGAACTTGGGCGACACTGATTGGTTTGGTGTTGGCGGGTTTGGTTGTTGGTTTGGTGTTGCTCGAGGTAACAGGTTTAACGGCTGGTTTGGTGTTGCTCGAGGTTGCGGGTTTTGTGACAACAGCTTGGGTCGGCTTTTTGGTGTTGGCAGGAATTTCTGGACTGTTGGGTTTGGTTATGTTGTTTGGAGTCGTTACGACTGGGGCGCTGGTCACGGTGTTGCTGGCGGGTTTGAACAATTTGCCGCCACTGAGCAGCAAGAACATCACGGCTGCGATCACTGCGGCAATCAATAATGCCATGAGCAGATCAACCCAGTTGCGTCTTAGAAACTCCATGAAACGCTCCAAAACTGGTTAGAGTTTGTGCTGGCAACACCCATGAATTACTTACTCGCCTTGGGCAGGGCTGCCAGGGCTTTGCGGGCAGGTTCGTAACCAAGTTTGAGGGCTTTCTCGAGTTGAACCCGTCCCTCTTCGATGCGTTTGAGGTTGACCAACGACACGCCCCAACCGTACAAGGCTTCTGCAAGGTCGGGCTTGGCGAGCACCGCGTTGTGAAAGGTGTTCTCGGCGTTACCCCAATCTTTTGCGCCAAGGAAGGCGTTGCCCAGGTTGACTTGGGCATCAATGTTTTTAGGGTCAAGCGTGACGGCGCGTTGAAATGCGGTGATTGAATTGCTGAAATCGCCGAGTTGGTACAGGCTTAAACCCAACCATTGAAAATACTGGGCGTTGTCGGGGGTTTGCTCGCTCAAAGCTTGAAACTCGAGGGCGGCATCGGAGAATTTGTTATTCAAGTACGCGCTGTGACCGGCGACAAATTGCGCCGTGGCTCTGAGTTTGTCGTCTTTGAGGAATTTCAGGGCTGTCTTGGCGGCGGTGTAGGCTTCGTCGTAGCGCTTTAGGTTTTCTTGGGCGTTGGCAACGCCCAGGTAACTTTCGCCGTCTTCGGGATGCAGGCGGGCGGCGGCGCTGAAGTGGCTTAAAGCATCGCTGGGTGAATCGGGCAACAGCAACACGCCAAGGTTGTATTGAGCCTCGAACAAGTCTGGGTTGGCTTTGGTGGCGGCAGTCAACGAGAAAATCGCGTCTTTGGGTTTGGAGGCTCTGAATTCGATCAAACCACGTTTGAAGAACAGCAAGGCTCGAGATTTTTGGTCTTTGACGACCTCTAAAGACCTGTTCAGTTGTCGAATTGCACGCTCATAAATGCCTTGTTCGGCGTAAATGTCGGCAACCAGCAAACTGGCGCTGACGTTGGCAGGGTCTTTGTTCAGGATGCTCGAGGCGACCTGAACGGCTTCGGTTGGACGCCCCGCGTCGGCAAGCGCCTGGGCTTTGCCAAGCAACAAGGTTGGATCGCCTGGGCGCAACTCGAGGGCGGCGCTGTAGGTTTTGACCAGGTTGGCATAATCTTTTTTGATGCGTTGTTGTGAAGCCAGTGCCAGGTAGGTGTTGACCAGCAAATCGGGTTCGACTTTCAGTTTTTTGCCTGCTTCAATGGCTTTGTTAAAAACACCGATTGCTTCATCGGTTTTGCCGAGCCGTGCCAGAATCACACCCTGTTGGTAATAGGGTTCCATGCGTTCAGGCTCGAGGTTTGAGAGCAGATTGTATTCAAACAGTGATCCGTCCAGATCGCCCAACTCGTACAGTGCGCGACCCAAGTAAAAATGGGCGTCAAAACTGTCGGCATCGATGGCTAAGGCATCCTCGAGCACATTTTGCGCAAGGCTGGGTTTGCCGAGGCACAAGTAGCCTTGACCGAGTGAAACCAGATTGGCGACGCTGCCCTCGCTTTTGACTTTGGCTTCCAGGGCAGGCACATCTGGGCAATCGGCGGTTTTTTGAGCCAACACGGGTGTCAGCCCCAAGGTCAGTACCGAAATTGCTGCCAGCCTCATCCATTTAGAACTTGAATTCCTCATCGTTAAAACCCCCGAAGCACCATTTTTGGTGTCTACCATGTCACTAGAGCACTTTGAAGTCATGTTATCACAAGTCCCAAAGCCACAGAGTGCGTTTCCGTCGTGGCATCTCGAGAATGAAGCATTGAATAATGCGTGTTGGCAGGATCAACTGAACTCATGGAACTAATTATGATCTTGGGTCAGGGTTGAACGCCGTCTCAAGCCAACCTGGTTTGATGTGCGCAATGTGGACGACATAGACTTCAATCTGTGCTAAAACAATTCATGGCGATCAAATCCAAAGAACTGGCTGTGACTGCCGCGTTGCTGGCTGCCGTTGGTGGCGCAGGATTTTGGGCTTTGAAACCCGCCAGTTCTGACACCGTATCGTTCAAGCTCGAGCAAAAGCAAATCACGGTCAATGTGGCGGGCGAGGTTAACAAGCCAGGTTTGTACACCCTGCCGTTTGGCACTCGAGCACAAGTTGCCATTCGGGCGGCGGGGGGTTACAGCCTCAAGGCGGAGCAGAGCCTCGTTAATCCTGCTCAGATTCTCGAGGATGGCGAGCAGTTGCGCGTGCCAAGCAAAAATGCTGACGGGGCTGTGAACGCTGGGACTTCAAGCGCCAGCGATGCCCCGACAGAGCGCGTCAACGTCAATACCGCCAGCGCATCTGAACTCGAGAACCTGCCTGGCGTCGGTCCAAAAATGGCAGCCAAATTGATTGCCGGCAGACCGTACTCGAGCCTGAATGACCTGGACAAAGTCAAAGGTATTGGTCCGAGCATGCTGAAAAAACTCGAACCTCGCGTGAAATTCTAAAATGAAACCCGATCCGCACGCCAGACTCTTCTCGAGTTTCGCAACGTTTCCTGTTTTTGGCGCGGTTGCATTGGTTGCAGGCATTTTGCTCAAGGTGGCTGGTGTACCCGTGGTTTTTGTGGTGCTGCTGACGGTTGCGCTTGTTGCCCTGGGTTTTGGTCTCTCGAGGTTAGAGCGCAACACTGGATTTGCCTTGATACTGGCGGCGTTGCTGATTCCGTTTGGATTCTGGCGTTACAGTGCCGCCACAGAACAACCAGACCCGCTCGCCAATCTCGAGGGACGGATTCTCGAGTTTGAAGGCTATTTTGATGGACGGGTGCTTTACACCAACCGAGGCGGTTTGAGCGTTTCGCCGCGCAAGGATTTGACCCCAGGGCGTTGGCGCGTCAAAGGCAGGCTCGAGGCAATCAGTTGGTACAGAAATCCTGGCGCGTTTGACCTTGGCGCGTGGCTTGCCCGTCGTGGGGTGCTTCACGGTTTAAGACTTACCTCGAGCGAACGCTTACCTGGACAGAACATCCTCGAGCCTGCCCGTAAACACCTCGAAGCTGGAGTGAAAGCCAATCTGCAACCTCGAGAAGCCGCATTCATGAACGCCTTGATTCTCGGTGAAACCGATGACCTCTCGAGCCTGCCCGACCTCGAGAATGGCTTGACCTGGCGCGATGTTTTTGCGCGTTCTGGCTTGTCGCACATTCTGGCGCTCTCAGGGCAGCAGGTCACGCTTCTGGTCGCCGCGCTCGGCTTGGTGCTGGCGTTTCTGGGGGTGTGGCGCTACCCCGCCTTGATCGGACTGCTGGTGTTTTACACCCTGGTCACGGGCGCAAGCCCCAGCGTCACTCGAGCCGCACTCATGGGCATGGCGGTTTTGGTTTCGCAGTGGCTTGGGCGTGGCAGACTCGAGATCATGCCGACCATTGGACTCAGCGCGATTTTCGCCTTGCTGTTCGAGCCAAAATGGTTGTTCGACCTTGGCTTCCAGCTTTCGTATTTAGCAGTCATCGGAATGGCGCTGTTCCTGCCACCCGTTCAAGTCTGGCTCGAGAAACGCTCCAACCCCATTCGATTCTTGGGCGGCGCTTTGGCTGTGACCTTCGGCGCTCAAGCCCTGACGTTGCCTCTTGCCACCTCGAGCTTCGGGCTTATCCCGTTGTTCTCGCCATTCGTGAATTTGTTCGCCGAAGGTTTGGCTGTGGTTCTCGTGCCAATCGGATTTTTGGCGGCGACACTCGGCGCTGGTTTGGGCGGAATCATCAACCTCATCACCCAACCTTTTGCTTGGCTGCTGCTCGAGCTGGCGCACATTTTCGCGTACTCGCCCGCCCTCGAATGGGGTCACATCTCGAGCGCGGGAATGCTGGCGTATTACGCTGTGATCGCCGCCATTGGGCTAACGCTGTACGGGAAATTGCGCTTTCAACTGATGCTGGTCGTACTGATTGCCGCCGTGATCGTCACAGGAATACTCGGCAAACGCCCACATCACGAAATTGTGTACTTTGACGTGCATCAAGGCGACTCGAGCCTCATCCGTTTGCCCGAAGGTGACATTCTGATTGACGGTGGCGGCACACCACGCACCGAATTTGACATTGGCGCTCGAGCCATCGTGCCAGCATTACGGGCTATGGGCGTGAAACGCTTGCTGGCAATCATTGGCACGCACGCCGATTCTGACCACATCGAAGGCATCAGCGCCATCCTGAAAAAAGTCAAAACCGATGTGCTGATCTTGGGGCAAGACAAAGTCTACGGTGTTGACTCTGTTCTTGACGCCGTAAAAACCGCAGCCGAATTCGCTCGAGTTCCCATTCGGATTGTGCGGCGCGGCGAAACTTGGCGACTTGGTGAAGCCACCATCGAATTCTTGCACCCAGGAAACGCCATGTCCGAAGACGACAACACCAACAGCGTGATTTTCACGCTCGAGTATCACGGGCGCAAAAGCCTATTCTTGGGTGATGCGCCCAGCGAAATTGAAGCGCAAATTCATCCTGGGAAACTTGAGGTGTTAAAACTCGCGCACCACGGCTCGAGGTTTAGCAGCAGCGAAGAATTGCTCGACAAAACCCGTCCGAACATTGCGATCATCTCGAGCGGCGCGGAAAATACTTACGGACACCCGAACGCCGAAGTTCTAGACCGCGTGAAGCGCCACAACATGCGCGTTTACCGAACCGACCGTGACGGCGCGATTCATTACGATCTGGACACGGGTGCAATCAGGCTCGAGCGACCAAACGCTAAGGCTGGAACCATTGGCATTGCAGGCAAACGCCCTCGAGTTCGCGTGACCACGCCATAAGTTAATGTTTGACCTCGAGATGCGTTAAAATCAAGTTGTGTCTCAAGGTTTCGATTTCTCTACACCCGAAATTCTAGATTGGGAACTCGAGGCAATTCAGCGTGCCTTGTGGCAACAAGAAATTGATATTGACGACCATGCCATTCAACGTGCGCGTGAACGAGGAATAGCAGCCGTGCAATTGCTCGAAGCCATCGTTTTTGGCGAGGCAATCAGCAAAGACCTACCTGGCAATGTACTTGGACGTGTTCCTGGAGTAAACTTTGAACATCGGTTGGATTCTCGTTGGATTCGGATTAAAGTAGCTTTTTTTGATGGTTACTTCATCGTGACCGTCCACCCCGTGTAAAGAGGTTGCCATGACTGCATTGGCTCATGAAACAAAAATTGATTTCCAAACCAGTACGCCCGAAGGTGTGCAATTCGTTGTGCATGGTGTACCAGCCCGAATACGACATTCACCAGATGGACAAGAATTCCGTACTTTTTCGATGGCGGTTTCTTTACGACTCGACGAATTGATTAAAGACGTTCTGACTCGAGATGTCACGCCCAGAACCGTTGAACTCGAGTTTTAACGTTTGACCTCGAGATTCAATGTAAACCCAGAGCGAAAAGGTTCATCCACAACAACGTTCACACCGTTGATGACGCGGTCAGGAATTGGTGCAACCGTAATTGTGCCGCGTTTTGCTTGCGCGGACAGTCGCGGTGTCATGATTAAACTGAACTCGAGCGCGTTAACTCCTGCAACTGGTCGGGCGTCGTTACCAAAACTGACTTTGTAGGCTTGACCCGTATCGTCGCTTCCCGTGACTTTGCTTTCCTCGAGCGCCTCTTGAATGATTTGCATGTTCCAACTTAGGTTGTAATTTGCGGGTAAACGCAGTGCAACTCGAGCACGGCTGTAGGTTTTAAAACTCTCAATGCTGTAAACGCTCAGGCTGCTGTCGCCAAATGCTTGATAAAATCCGATGGCAACCACGTCTTTAAGCGCTTCCGAAGCCCTGTCTCGAGTTTGTTTGATTCGAGGGTCTTCTTGGTAATCTCGAGGTGAACGAAAATTGAGTCCAAGCACTATCGGTTCGCCTTCTTGCCCGTCTTGTCCGACCAGCACGGCACGGTAAGCGACATTCTCGCCAGGGTTAGGACCAAAATCGGCAGCGTTGAGAAAAAATTGGCTGTAATAGGTTGGTGTTGAAGCAGGGAATCGTTGTTGCGCATTTGCAAGCTGATTGGAAAGGTCAATCAAGACGCTCGAGCCACCCGAAACGGGAGTTAGGCGCAAGGCTTTGGCAACGCCGTTTGGACTGGCATATGCAAGATTGATGTTCATCCCGACATCTCCAAGCACGGCATAGGTGGGCAAGTCGAATCGTAAAAACCGTATTTTCCCAGAACCAAAGTATTCAAAATCAGGATTGATGTTTGGACTTGTCAACGTTGGTTGGAACGGTTCAATAATCCTGTCCCCAGCCGCCAATGCCAGCCCGAATCCAACCAGAACAATGACCGAAGCGCGTTTCAGAATCTCGAGTGCAATCATGGTTTTTTATACGTTGCCCGAATGAGAAATCTCTGGTAGGTAAATTGCGAACAAATCCGTATACAGCGGTCTGGGTTGCTCGAGTCTAAAACCATGTCAAAATGATCCCATGAAAGTTCTTGTCACTGGCGGCGCGGGTTACATTGGCAGCACGATTGCAAGCGCTCTCGAGGAAAGCGGGCATACCCCAATCATTTTGGACAGTTTGGTTCGTGGTCGAGCCGAATTCGTGCATGGTCGAGCGTTTTACCAGGGCGACATTGCGGATGCGGCATTGCTCGAGAAAGTTTTCAAAGACCATCCTGAAATCGTGGCGTGTGTGCATTGTGCAGCGTTGATTCTTGTTCCCGAATCGGTGGCGCAACCGTATTTGTATTACACCGAGAACGTTGCCAAAAGCCTCGAGTTGTTCAAGAACCTGAACGCTCTGGGTTGCAACCGTGTGGTCTTCAGCTCGAGCGCCAGCATTTATGAAATCAGTGATGGTTCGCAAGTCACCGAAGATTCTCGGGTGAATGCGAAAAGTCCTTACGCGCGAACCAAGCAAATCATGGAAATGGTGCTCGAGGATTTTTCCAAGGCTTACGGTTTAAATGCGATAGTGCTGCGCTATTTCAACCCGATTGGTGCTGATCCTAAAATGCGTTCTGGGATGCAGATCAAAGCCGTTTCGCACATTGTTCCCAAACTGGTCGAGGTTGCCATGGGGCGTGAGGCGGTCTTCAAAGTTCATGGCACGCACTACCCAACCAGGGACGGCACGGCAGTCAGGGATTACTTGCACATCTGGGATTTGGCAATCGCGCACGTCAAAGCGGTTGAAGAGTTCGACAATGCCCTGACCAAGCACCGTAGGAACACAGGAGACTCGAGTCTCGGGTTTTTGATCATCAACCTTGGCACGGGCAAAGGTGTGACCGTGCGCGAACTGGTGGCAGCCTTCGAGCGTGTCTACGGCAAACCCGTGCCAACCGAAAACCACCCGCCGCGCCCTGGCGATGTCGCGGGGGTGTACGCCAATCCAGATCGGGCGCTCGAGTTGATCGGTTGGAAGGTCGAGCGAACCATTGATGAGGGTATTGCGACCTCGCTCGAGTGGGGGAGATGCCGCAAGGACATGCTGGGGTATTAAGCGCCTGTTTATGAAGGATTCTCGAGTCGTAGAATGCAGCAAATAGCAATTGGCGATTAGCAAATCGTCTTCTGATATGCGCTAATTGCTATCTGCCAATCGCTGAAAACACCATAAACCCAGCATATTTCTCGCACAATGGACTGCACATGCACCCTCTAATCGTAATCTTGAAACTCGAGTTTCGGTTTCTTGGCGGCTTGCTTGGCGCGTTTTTCGTTTGCCAGTCGTTCGAGCAGTGAATTGGTGCGTTCAAGCGATCCAGTCAGGGTTTCTTTGGCTTCGATCACGGTTTCCTCGAGCAGCAAATCGCGGTATTTTGCCCAGTCTGAATTGTCGGTTTGCAAGGTTTTCAGGCTGGAGGCGGTGCTGAGCCAGCCCAAAAGTGGTTCGGTGGTGTCAATGTCGCGTTCCTCGAGTGCGGCACGCACCAGTTCGATGGTTGGTTCATTGTTGTTCATCCAAGCATGAAGCGCTTTGGCTTTGACATCCAGAATCTCGAGCACCATGTCTTCAAAACCCTCACAGTCCAGGACTGCCTCGAGAAAGGCGTCTGGGCTGATTTGGATTTTGCTTTGGCGTTTTGCCATGACCACTATTTTACACTCGAGTTTTGAAGCCGTAAGTGACGTGCGTTGATGGCATGTTTGTGACAATTCACAAACACCAACTTTTTGACCAGCACACAAATTTGAACTCGAGTCGCAATCAATACTTTGTCTCTCAGATACCCAAAGGTTTTCTTTAAAACCAGTAAACTGCACGTCATGAACAAAATTGTTTTGATGGTCGGTTCAAGCCTCGCGCTTGCCACTGCGGTCATGACCTCCGATGTCAACGCCGCCCCGCGCCCTGACGCCCCCCCAATGGCGCTTCGTGGCACGCATTCGGTTGGCGTGCGCACCCTGCAACTTCTCGATGCCAGCCGCAAGCGCCCGTTAACGCTCGAGGTTTGGTATCCAGCTAAACTGGAAGCCAATCAATCTGAGAGCACGGTTTACAAAGCCACCATCGGCAGTACAAAATTTGATCTTGCAGGACTTGCCGCCCGAGATGCCACTGCCGAAACTGGCAAGTTTCCACTGGTGATTCTCTCGCACGGACAGGCAGGAAATAGGTACGTCATGACGTACTTGACCGAACACCTCGCCTCGCAGGGTTTTGTGGTTGCCGCGATAGACCACACGGGTAGCACTTACGATGACATCACACCTCCCGCTTACATCTCGAGTTTGGTGGATCGCCCATTGGACATGCTGTTTAGCATTGGCGAGGTTGTCAAAGCCGTACCGACCAGCGACGGAGACAATGTTGCTCTCATGGGTTACAGCTACGGTGGGTACACCGCTTTGAACGCCGCCGGCATTGGTCTGGACAAAGCCGACCTGAGCGATTACTGCAAAGCCAGCAACAACGAAGGACCTTGTTTTGCCCTACCGTACTTTGATGGCGTCACCCCAGCCCGAGGCTCGAGCGTGGTTAAACCCGACCCTCGAGTCAAAGCCGTGTTTGTCATGTCGCCGTACGGTATTCCTTGGTTGAGCGTCAAACAATTGCGTGCCATGCGTGTTCCATTGTTTGTTGGCGTTGGCGAAAATGATGATGTTGCCGTATACAAGCGCGATGGTCAACAAGCGTTTAATCTTTCTGGCTCGAGCACCAAATACTTGCTGTCGCTCGCCTCGGCTTCGCACAACGTGTTTACCAACAACCCACCAGAATCGGTCAGAAGCAACTGGACAGATTATGAGCGTTGGTTTGAACCCGTTTGGGATCGTGAACGCGCGAACGACATTGCCAAACACTTTGCGATTGCGTTTTTGAAGCAAAACCTTTTGAAAGACTCGAGCGCCGACCAATACTTGACCAGCAAATTGAATGGTTTCTTGCTCCGCACGACCATTGGTGTGCGCCTCGAGACTGGGAAGTAAGTTCGAGACAAAGGGCTGAGAGCCAAACACAATAAGAATATCCCCATTTCAACTCGAGGTGGGGTGTTTGCTTTTGAATCGTACAAAATTCAGTTGGAAGGGTTGCTCTTGAAGGTTGAAATCTTGGATGAATCAAGTCGATCTTAAATCCCACAAAATCAAGTCGTTATGCCATGTGGTCCAAGTTTCAACCGGCATAACTAAAAACCGCCTCGAGAAATTCTCGAGGCGGTAGCGTGGTTGAGGTCAATTAAAGAACTGTAACGTTAACAGCCTGCGGACCTTTGCCGTTCTTGCCCTCTTCGCTCTCGAAGGTCACTCGTTGACCCTCT
>JAYTKL010000086.1:0-10153 GCA_043730305.1 Deinococcales bacterium
GCCTTCACCGCTTTCACAGAAGCGTCAAAACTCGAGATTCCAGAAATCAAACCCTCCATGAAATCGATAAACTCGAGCCGCAATACTTGGTACTCGGCACGGTTTTTGTCAAACCAGGGTTTGTCGTTGTTGAAAGACAGTTCGACCAAAAATTTTGTGAGGCGCTCGAGGTTCAAAATTCCAACCCAGCATAAATTTGCTCGAGGGTCACAGTCGTATCAAGGCAAGGCACGTCAAACTCGCCCTCAGATTCCAGGCTTTCCACCGTCCAACGCTCATTTTCACGGCGGTACACCACCACAAACCTCGAGTCTGAAGCCACCAAAACATAACGTTGCAAACTGGGCAGGCGCGTGTACTCGTCAAGCTTTTTACCAAAATCGGTGTGTTCCGTGCTGTCCGATAAAATTTCGACAATCAAACACGGATTCTCGAGAAACCTTGGATCGTCGCCAGGATGGCATGACACTGCAAAATCTGGATACCGATAACGCGTCTCACGGGTACGAACCTTGACGGTTTCGATCACCACCTCGCATTTTTTACTGTCGGCTAATGCCTCGAGCAGCAACACAAACCGCCGCGCCAGTTTGTTATGAACTCGCTTCTCGCCAGCCATGGCAATCATGACCCCATCAACAAATTCATGACGTACCTCAGCGAGTTGTTCGCGCTGCAAGTAATCTTGTACAGAAATTTTTTCAATCGCTGGGAGTGGCATGGTTTAGTCTACTTTCTAAATCGCGGTGACAGCTTCTTTCTTCACCCCAACCTGCGCTATTGCAGAATTTACAACCTCGAGCCACGCCCGAGCGCTGGCTTCGACAATATCGGTGGCAAGTCCGTTGCCGCTGTAAACCACATCGTTGACTCGAGCGCGAAGTGAAACCTCACCCAGTGCCTCACCGCCTTCGGTCACGGCTTCGATGCGGTAACTCTCGAGCAAGGGGTGAACTTTTGTCAGGGCGTTGATGGCTTTGAAGGCGGCATCCACAGGACCATCGCCGCTTGAAGCATGTTGCATTGGACCTTCGGGAGTCTCGAGCGTCACGGTAGCGGTTGGGATCACGTGCGTTCCGGATAGGACTTGAATGCTCTCGAGTTTGAAGGTTTCAGGCACACTCGAATCCCTGGTTTCGACCAGTGCTCGCAGTTCTTCTGCGCCAATCGCGCCCTTGCGGTCTGCAAGCTCCTTAAAACGCACGAACAGGGCGTTCACGCTCTCTTCGGTCAAGCCGTGATCTGGAACGCTTCCTGAGAGATCGTAGCCCAAATCCTCGAGCGCTTTCTTGAACGCCGCCCGCCCCGAGTGCTTGCCCATCACGAGCACGGCGGCTTCACGCCCGACCATCTCGGCACTCATGATCTCGTAAGTGGATTTATTCTTGAGCACACCGTCCTGATGAATGCCCGCCTCGTGCGCGAAAGCATTGTCGCCAACAATCGCTTTGTTCGGTTGCACGACCATGCCCGAATGCCGCGAGACCATCCTCGAGAGACGGTAAAGCTCTTTGGTGTTCAATTGCGTTTGCGCCTGGTAGTAATCGCCACGGGTTGCCAGCGCCATCACGACCTCCTCGAGACTCGTGTTGCCCGCCCGTTCACCGATGCCGTTGATCGTGCATTCGATTTGCGTCGCGCCGTTCTCGACGGCTGCCAGACTGTTCGCCACCGCCATGCCCAGATCGTCGTGACAGTGCGTGCTGATCGCCACGTCGCGCCCACGCACCACCTCGAGTTGAATTCGTTTAATCAGTGCACCGTACTCGAGCGGCGTGCCGTAACCCGTCGTGTCTGGAATGTTGATCGTGGTCGCCCCCGCGTTGATTGCCGCGTTAAAAACCTGAATCACAAATTCAAAATCGGCTCGCATGACATCCTGGGCACTGAATTCGACATCATCACAAAACGTTCTGGCGTAACGCACCATGTTGTCCGTGATCTCGAGCACCTGTTCTGGGGTTTTTTTCAGCATGAACTCGAGGTGGACTTTGCTGGCGGATGTAAAGGTATGAATCCGCCATTTATCGGCAATGTCCAGCGCTTGCGCGGCACGTTCAATGTCGCCTTTGCTGGTTCGGGCAAGACCCGTAATCACAGGACCACGAACCTCTTTGGCAATGCGGTGAACACAATCAAAATCGCCCTGCGAGGTAATCGGAAAACCCGCCTCGATCACATCCACGTTCATTCGCGTCAACGCGTGGGCAATCTCGAGCTTCTGAGGGACGCTTAACGCCACACCTGGGGATTGTTCGCCGTCGCGTAAGGTGGTGTCAAAAATTTTAATGTGACGCATTGTATTTTCTCCTAAGTCTGAATTGGGGATGAACTGTTGAATCTCGAGATGGACTAAATCAGAAACCCGATAGTCGCTCCGAATGAATTTGTAAACGGTACATCATGATTTTTCCCTTTCGACAACAAAAAAACAACCCTCGAGTTTGAAGCTCGAGGGTTGCGTGAAAGTCAAAAAACGACTAAGCCACAACCCTCGAGATAATTAGGGCTAGGCATAGGATTTGCGAAATGTGTTTCATTCGCCTTTTACGGTATCAGAGGCGCTTGGGCTGTGTCAAGTTAAAACGTTACACAACCAATTTGCGGTCAAAGGAAGTTCTTGTTGCTCGAGCGTGACCAGCACTTCAAGCATGGTTTGGGGCGGATTTTTCAAAGCAGTTTGCATGGCTTGAATTGCCTGAACAACAAGCTCAGGCTCGAGGTTTAAGAGTTGATGCACGAACTCGTCAGGGTGTACGACTTTGATCTCAAACGCCCCAACAATATCCTGTGGAAAGTCACGCAAGTTTTTGGTGATAATTACGTCTGCACCAGCTTTAATGGCTGCCGCAAGAACATGACAATCATTCGGGTCTGGTAAAACCAAATTTGACTCGAGGCTTTCAAAATCCGTCACAAACGCGTCAGGAATAGCCGCGTTCATTCGTGCCGCCGTGCGATACACTCGAGTTGGATCAAGGTCTGGACGTTTGGCGATCAAGTTTCTTGTCCACTCAGCTTCGATTTGTTCTGACCAACGCGCCTGTATTGCGCCAAAAATTGCCAAGTGCATGAAAAAATCACGAAGCGGCGCAGGGAACAAAATGTTTGCGTCAAGAATAACTGTTTGAGGCTTCATTCAGTAGCCAAGTCCAAGTTCTTGGGTTTCAGCCATCAATTCTTGCATAATCGCCAGACTTTTCTGGCGCTGTTCATCTCGGTATTGCAAAGCATCCTCGAGCGCCACGCGGCGGTGTGTGCCAACCATCCGAAACGGCAGTTTTCCTTCCTCGAGCAGCCGCACCACATAAGGACGCGAGACGTTCAGAACATCCGCAACTTCGGCGGTGGTCAAGTCCGAATTGCTGGCAACAATACGAACCTGTTGCCCGTTCGCAACTTGCGTGAACACCTCGAGCATCAATTGTGAAACGTTATCGGACAATTGCACTTTTTCGGAATCGATTTGGAGTTCTTTTATTTTTTGTCCAGCAAACAACCGACTGAGCACTCGAGCGGTTTCAATGTCGGAAAGTGATACGTTTCTGAAAGTGGGTTTCATTGGGTTTCCTCTGATAAAAACCTAGCACTTAAACAAAATAAGTGCAATAAGTAAAATAAATTATTCAATCTTGCAAACTCGAGAATTGGAAGCAAGATCGTTCTAAACCCACAGGCGCAGTTTTTGTTGCGTGTGGCAAGTTAAAAGCCAGTGTGTTTGAAGTTTTGGGCTAAAAACCAGCATTGGGATGTTTGATGCTACAATCAGATCATGGGAATGATCTATCACTATACAGATGCTGGAGCATTGATAAACATTATTCGTAACAACACTTTATGGGCGTCTCATATTTTGCATCTCAATGACCCTAACGAGTATTTACTTCCTGATAGGGTTGCGCGGGAAATAGCAACAGAGATAGGTCACTCAATCTCAGATATTTATCATCGCGGGCTTCCACATGTTGTTTGTTTTTCAAAAAAATCAGATGACTTGAATCAATTTCGGTCTTATGCAAATGATGGAAAAGGTTACGCGGTTGGTTTCGATTCTCAGGAACTTATTGAAGCTTTAGGTCTAGATTCATCTGTGCTACAAGAAATAATTTATGGAGAAGATGAAATTAAAAATTTTCTCAGAGAGCGTTTATTAGCAGATAAGACACAATGGGATGCTAAACTTCAAACGGAAAAGGAGAAGCTGGAAAAAGAAGGCTCACAAACTTCTACATCTGGATTTCCAGTTTTAATCCGACCGTTTCCTACTTTAGAAGTTGGAATTTACTCATGTAAAAGCAAGTATTATCAAGAAGAATCTGAAGTCAGAATAATTATTTCCCCAAGTGAAATATCAAAATCGCTAATAGTTAAATACAGGTCGCGTAGTTATAAAATCATTCCATATGTTGAATTAAAATCTGATCAGCCTTTACCAATCAAAGAAATAATTATCGGTCCGGGACATGAAAATTCTACAAGAGACATTACAATAGCAGCAATCCAGGACTTATGTTTTGATACTCAACATAGAAATTATAGTGTTAGGCAATCGAATATTGACTACAGACCGTCGCATTAATTTAAGCTAGATTATTTTTATAATCTTTCTAAGTTACCCCATTCTCAAATTAAGAGAAACTCGAGGAACAACCATCTGTCCCTCGAGCCTCAAACCTACTTTTAAACTTTATCCTTCGACTTTTTTGCTGTTTGGCTTCTTGATAAACGGCATCATTTCCCGCAATTGCGCCCCCGTCTTCTCGAGTTGCGTGTCACTGGCTTCTTTACGCCATTTGGTCATGTTTGGCTTGCCCTCGGCGCATTCCTTAAGGAAGGCTTTGGCAAACTTGCCATTCTGAATTTCTTTCAAAACTTGCTTCATGCGTTTTTTCGTGCCAGCGTCAATAATGCGCGGTCCGCTGACAAAATCGCCGTATTCGGCAGTGTTGGAAATGCTGTGGCGCATCCATGACAGACCGCCTTCAAACAGCAGGTCAACGATCAGTTTGGTTTCGTGAAGGCATTCAAAGTACGCCATTTCGGGCGCGTAGCCAGCTTCGGTCAGGGTTTCAAAACCGGCGGCAATCAGTGAGGTCAACCCGCCGCAGAGCACGGCTTGTTCGCCGAACAAATCGGTTTCGGTCTCTTCGCGGAAGGTGGTTTCGATCAAGCCCGCCCTTGTTCCCCCGATGCCTTTGCCGTATGCCATTGCGATTTCTCGAGCGTTGCCGGTTGCGTCTTGGTGAATGGCGAACAAACTTGGCACGCCTGCACCCTCGACAAATTGACGGCGCACGAGGTGTCCGGGTCCTTTTGGTGCGACCAGGAACACGTCCACGTTTTTGGGTGGTTTGATGGCTTTGAAGTGAATGTTAAAGCCGTGCGCGAACACCAGTGCCTTGCCTTTTTTGAGGTTTGGTTTGATGTCGTTCTTGTACACGTCGCCCTGGAATTCGTCTGGAATCAAGACCATGATTACATCGGCACGTTTGACGGCGTTTGGTACGCTGTCCACTTCCAAACCTGCGGCTTTGACTTCGGCTTCGGTGCTCGAGCCTGGGCGCAAACCAACGATCACTTTCACGCCAGAGTCTTTGAGGTTTTGGGCGTGTGCGTGACCTTGGCTGCCGTAACCGATAATGGCGACGGTTTTGTTGGCGAGAGGCTCGAGGCTTGCGTCTTTGTCGTAAAAAATCTTCATAGCCATGTTAGTACCTTCCCTGTCTAAAGTTATTTCCAAAATGATTTCGAGGATTTCTCGAGTATTTGGTATACCAATAAGTGTACCAAATTTTTTGGTTTCTTAAAAATCGGTGCTCAAACGGGCGTAAAGAACAGTGTCTTCAAACTGATCTCCTTTTAACAAATCGCCGCGCATGATACCTTCAAACCGCATTCCAATCTTCTCGAGCACACGCCCACTGGCGGGGTTGCGCGGGTAATGCCCTGCCTCAATGCGGTGAAGCTCGAAGTGTTGAAAACCGTAATCGAGCACGGCGCTGGCGGCTTCGGTGGCGTAACCTTGCCGCCAAAAATCCACGCCAAGCCAGTAACCCAGATGCCCGCGTCTGTGTCTGGCGGTGATGCCAAGCCCGATTCCGCCAATCAATGCACCAGATTCTCGAGCGCAAATCGCAAATTCGATGTGCTCACCGCTTTCAAAACGCTCAATCATGCGGTTGATGCGTTCAATCCCCCAACCTTCGGGGACTGGATGCGGAAACGACAGCGTGCCGTCGGTCACTTCCTGGGGCGCGATCAAACCCTCGAATTCGTTGGCATCCTCGAGTTGAAATCCTCGCAATATCAGGCGTTCAGTCTCGAGGGTGGGCATGGTTGCTGGCATCATGAAGAGTTCCTTGAAAGATACGGCTCGAGATACGGTGTGACTTTCGCTTGCAAAATTTCGATCAGTTTCGCGTCCATGAGTTCAAAATCGTCAGGAATTCCCAAACACACCGTGCGTTTCACCTCGAGCAACTTGCCGAACATGGTTTTTAAGGCTTTCGCATGGCGTTTTTCCATGACAAAAATCATTTCTGCCCATTCAACATCGTCCCTCGAGATTGGGTTTTCGGCATCTCTCGCCGTTCCAGCGCTACGGACATTGATTCCTGGCATTCCGAAGAACACCGCTTCGGCGGTTGGACTGCGGAGCTTGTTTCTGGCGCACACAAAAAGCGCGTTAATCGTTCGCCACACCCGTCAACGGATGCTCGAGCGCCTGAGATTCGCCGTCAAAATACACTTGGCTCGGCATGTCGGCATTTGAGCCTCGGGTCAATGCCACACGACCCGTTCGCATGGTTTCAACGATACCGAACGGACGCATTTGTTCAATGAACGCCGAAATTTTACCCTCGTCGCCCGTCACTTCAAAAACGTAACTCTGCCGCCCCACGTCCACATTTCGGGCGCGAAAATCTTCGGCAATCTGCCGAATCTCGAGCCTATTTTCGGGTGTGACACGAACTTTCACCAGCACCAATTCGCGGTCCACAAATTTCTCGTGCGCGTGATTGATCACTTTCAGAACATCCTCGAGCTTCTCGAGTTGACGTTGAATCTGATCTGCCATGCTGTCGGGCGCTTCGGAAATAAAAGTCATTCTCGAGATGCCCTTGGTTTCGGTTGCGCCAACGGAAAGCGAGTCAATGTTGTAACCACGTCTCGCAAACAGCGAGGTCACTCGGGTCAGGACACGCGGCTCATCACGCAAGAAGGCGCTAAAAATATGTTTCATCGGTTCACCGCAATCTTTTCAGGCTGGGCATTCTTCGGATCGTCGTCGAGCATCTCGTCCAAGCCCTTGCCAGCAGGAACCATCGGGAAGACACTGTGCTCATTCGGCACACGCACCTCGAGCACCGCAGGACCATCGGCTGACAGCCAAGCCTTGATCGCCACCTCGAGTTCGGCTGCTGTGGACGCGGTAAAACCAGGAATGCGGTAGGCACTCGCCAGAATCGCAAAATCGGGGTTGGAATCCTCGAGGTAGACCTCGGAATAGCGCTTGTCGTGGAACATCTCCTGCCATTGGCGCACCATGCCAAGATAACCGTTGTTGATGATCGCAAATTTTACTGGAATGTCGTACTTTCGCAGCGTCGCCAGTTCCTGAATCGTCATCTGACTCGAGCCGTCACCCGCAATGCCAATCACGCGTTTGCCCGTGGCAATGCTTGCGCCCATCGCGGCGGGCAGGCAGAAACCCATCGTGCCAGCGCCGCCCGAGTTGAGCCACAAACGCGGATGCTCGAACGGGTGTTCTTGCGCGGTCAACATTTGATGCTGCCCCACATCTGCCACCACAATGTCATCGCTGGTCAACGCATTCGAGATGGTCTTGATCGCACTCGCCGCGCCCCATTCATCACGCTTGGGCTTCCGCGCCTTCCAATCCTCGAGATTCGCCCACCATTCAGGCGTCTCGAGCTTGGTGACTTTCGCCGCCAACGCCTCGAGTGCGGCGGCACTGTCAGCCAGAATCGGCAGGTAGGCTGGGATCAATTTGCTGTGCTCGGCAGAATCGAGGTCAATGTGAATGATTTTGGCGTTCTTGGCAAAACGACTGGTTTTACCCGTCACGCGGTCATCGAAACGCATTCCCACGCCAATCAGCACATCGCACTGACTGATCGCACGGTTCGCGGCGACGCTGCCGTGCATTCCGGGCATTCCAAGCCATTGCTTGTCGCT
This sequence comes from Deinococcales bacterium, assembly GCA_043730305.1. Taxonomy (GTDB): domain Bacteria; phylum Deinococcota; class Deinococci; order Deinococcales; family JAAFIG01; genus JANXTZ01. The sequence continues at coordinate 8,200 of JAYTKL010000086.1, forward strand.
GGCAGGAAAATTTCCCAAACCCATCAGCGTCGTGATGACCGGCATTCCCGAAGTTTTAGCGAACTTGTACGCCGCCTCTGAAGCGTCACAAGCACCACCGCCCAGAATCAGCACGGGTTTTTTGGCGTTCTTAATCAACTCGAGCGCCTCGAGAATGTCTTTTTCATTCGGCTCGAGCCTTGCAGCTTTTGGTTTGGGTTCTACAATTGGAGCATTGGTTTGGGCTTGTTGAATATCTTTAGGAATATCTACCAGCACGGGTCCTGGTCGCCCTGAAAGTGCAATCCGAATCGCTTCGGCAACAACCTTACTGACATCATCGGCGCTGCGAATCAAAAAATTATGCTTGGTGATCGGCATGGTGATGCCCGTAATATCAGCTTCCTGAAAGGCATCCGTGCCCAGAAGCGTGGTGGCAACATTGCCCGTGATCGCCAGAATCGGCAAGCTGTCCAGCATCGCGTCCGCCAGCGCCGTCACAAGATTGGTCGCACCAGGACCACTGGTCGCCAAGCACACGCCCAGACCGCCCGTCACTCGAGCGTAACCCTCTGCCGCATGACCGCCGCCCTGTTCGTGACGCACCAGAATGTGCTGGATTGGACTGTCATAAATCGCGTCGTAAATTGGCATGATCGCGCCGCCAGGGTGTCCGAACATGTGCCGAACCCCGTGAGCCTCGAGCGTTTTCAAGAGCGCCTGTGAACCTGTCATGGATGCCTACCTTTCATGAATTCTCGAGAGTGTGATAAAGCGACCATGCCCGTTAGGTGCATTATATGGTCAAGAAAAGACCCTCGGGTGTTTGCCGAGGGTCGCTTGAATCCGAAAAACTGGAATTACGCCGCGACCCTCGGTTGTACGAGGACTACTACGACTAGAATAATCGCGGAGAAGAATTTCATTACGCTTAAAGCCTAGCAGGGTGAGGGGAAGGCTGTCAAGCAAGATGAAGAATTCAGAAACTCGAGAATTCACGACCACCTATGACTTGGAACGCTTTTGGCTCGAGGGACGTAAGGAATAGGTATTGTGAAACATAGCCTCCTCGAAGAATACTCAGACACCATATTTTTGTTTTTGCCAACATACAAAAATGCTGGCACAATGTCATTATTCCCAATTTTTCTTTTACCCTGGGGTTTTGGCTGGATTCTTGGAATGCTAAGTTTATTTTCTGGCAGGCTATACGAATTAAACCCAACACAATCGCCAATTTTTTTAACGCTTTTCCTTATTGTTTGGTTAATTTGTTGGACAATGGCAGGAGGGTACATTATGTATTCTGTCATCTGCATGTTGTTTGGTCAGGAAATCGTTGAAATCACAGAAAACAGTTTCATAGTCCGTCAACAAGTTTTCGGTTTTTCAAACGAGCAAATTTACAACCTGCCTGACATCTGGAATTTGCGAACCATTCCCAAAGAACCGATGACTCCGTTCAAAAATCAATACAAAACTTGGAATGGTCAAGGCGACCACACCCTCGCCTTTGATACACGCTTAGAAACGGTTCGCTTTGGGGCTGGCATCAGCGAAACCAAAGCCGTAAAAATCCTCGAGATTGTGCAGGAAAAATTTCCGCAATACAAAACTCGAGATCAGATACCGAATAATCACTGGGACGTAGGTCGAAAGGGTTTGACAAAGTAACTCGAGATTTATCAGTGTCATTACGTTTCGTCAGGGTCAATCTCGAGTTATCACTGAAACCCGCTCTGAATAAGGATTGTCAATCAAACGCTGCACCAGAATGCGTGTGAACCATTGAAAACACCAAAATTCGATCTTGCAATAGCAGTACCGTTACGCGGTAATCCCCGACCAGAAAAGATCGGAAATCAGAACGGTATAACACAGGGTTCATTCGGGCAGATTCGGGAAATGTTTCGAGTTGCTCGAGTGCGGTATTCAGTTGTTTTTCAAATTTCTCAAAAGTTGTTTTCGTGCTGAA
>JAYTKL010000087.1:0-2303 GCA_043730305.1 Deinococcales bacterium
CATCACTGCGTTTCAACCCGAGATATTAAACACAGCAAAACTCGAGCTTGACGCAAGTGGTCAACTGGCGATTCCAGCTTTCGTCAATGGGCATCTTCATGCTTGCAAAAGTTTTTGGCGCGAACCACTGCTTAAACTCGAGCTTGGAGAGCATTTTGATTTTAAAAATATGGGTGCGAGATTTAGTGCAATAAGCGAGGTCAAACGCCATTACACGGTTGAAGAAGTTGCTGCTCGAGCTGAAAAAAGTATTCTGCTGGCATTGCGGCATGGCACTTGCGCGATTCGGTTGTTTGCCGATGTGGACAGTGACGCTGGACTTCGGGCGCTCGAGGGACTTCTAAAAGTTCGAGAAAAATACCGTGAAGTTTTGACGGTGCAAGTCGTGGCATTTCCACAAAACGGTGTGTTTCGCAACCGTTCCAGCACCGAAAGTTTGTTGAATCAAGCCCTCGAGATGGACATTGACGCGCTGGGCGGAATTCCCTGGCTCGAGCCGAGCGAGGAGTCACAAAAGGCACACGTCGATTTGATTCTCGAGTTGGCAAAAAAACACGGTTTGGACGCGCATTTTGTGCTTGATGACACCGAAGACCCAACCTCCAGAAGCACCGAATTCGTGGCGGCGCGAACCATTGAATTGCAAATGCAATCTCGAGTTCATGGCACGCAAGCCAATGCGCTCGCGTATTACGATGATGCCCATGCGGCTCGAGTGATTCGACTGATCAAGGAAGCTGGCATGACAATTTTCTCGAACGCACACGTGGCACTGGTCACAACCAACCTACGCCATCAACCCGCCCCGCGTGGCATGACTCGAGTATCAGAGCTTATCGCGGCTGGCGTGCCAGTCGCCACCGCGCAAGACGACATTGACAACCCGTACTATCCGTTTGGGCGCAACGATTTGCTCGAGGTGGCGCAGTACATGGCGCACTTGGGTCAATTTGCTTGGGGACCTGAGATCAATACCGTGCTCGAGATGGTCACGAGCGTTCCGAGCAAGGTCATGAAACTCGAGCGCTATGGTTTGAGTCTGGGTTGCAAAGCCAATATCCTGATTTTGAACGCGCAAAACTGGCGCGACGCCATCCAATTTCAAGCCGAGAAATCATTCGTGATTGTGGGCGGCAAACTGGTGTCTCGAGCGACTGTTCAGCAAGAATTTATCAATCTGGAGACGTTATGAATCAAGAAATCATCACAAAACTCGAGGGCATTGTTGGCACAAATCAAACCTTCACCGACGCTCGGGTGCTGGAAACGTTTTCCAAAGACCAGTACGCATTTTCGCCCGTGCTGCTCGAGTTGCTGCGCGAAAAACGCGCCGAGATGATGGTCGCGCCAGACTCGAGCGAACAACTTCAAAAAATAGTTTCACTGGCGGCGCTCGAGAATATTCCGTTAACTGTTCGCGGCGCTGGCAGTGGCAACTACGGGCAAGCCGTGCCGCTTCACGGCGGAATTCTGGTCAGCTTGCACCGTTTCAATCAAATTCTTGAGATTGATGTCAAGACACAAACCGCACGGGTTCAAGCCGGTGCGCGGCTGGGCAACGTCGAGCGTGAAGCCCGAAAGCACGATCTCGAGTTGCGGTTTTACCCGAGCACCTGGGCGACCGCCACGGTTGGAGGTTTCGTCGGAGGAGGTTTTGGCGGGGTGGGTTCGATACAATACGGCACGCTCTGGGATGATCTGATCGTTGAAACACAAGTCCTGTCAATGACCGAGAATCCGAAACTCGAGCAGTTGACTGGCAAGGAAATTTTTGCCGTGATTCACGCTTACGGCACGACCGCGATCATGACCGAATTAACAATCAGACTTGCGCCCGCCACCAATTGGGAGGAAAGCGTGTTCTCGTTTGAATCGCTCGAGAATGCGATTTTATTTGCCCAGGAAGTAGCCCAAAACACAAACCTGAAAAAACGTGAGGTTGGGATTTTTGAAGCCCCAATACCAAATTATTTCAAACCACTCGAGGCGGCGGGCGGCGTGAAAGACGGGCGAACCGCCGTGATTTTGGAACTCGAGGAACACTCAACGAACACCCTCGAATCTCGAGCGACACAATTGGCTGGTACGCTCGACTATTTCAACCCGCACGCCACCTACCACCACTCGAGTTTTGCGCTTTCAGATTTCACCTGGAATCACACGACGCTTTGGGCGATGAAAGCCGAAAGCTCTTGGACGTACACCCAAGCCCGTTTTGAACTGGACAAACTGCTCGAGCAAGTCCAAGCGATCAAGACAAAATATAGTGATGAAGTCCTGATGCACCTCGAGTTTATTCGAGA
>JAYTKL010000088.1:0-1401 GCA_043730305.1 Deinococcales bacterium
TGCTGCATCGTGAGTTCCACAAACCGCGTCAAATCCTCGAGCCTCGTGACATCGGTCGTGACCGCCAGCGCCTTCCCGCCAGCCGCGTTGATGCCCTCCGCCACCGCCCGAAGTTTGTCCTGCCCACGCGCACAAATCGCCACGCTCGCACCCTCGAGCGCGAGTTTGCGGGCTGTCGCCGCACCCAAACCATCCGAACCACCCGTGATGAGCACCACCTTGTTTTGAAGTTCTAAATTCATGACAGCAGTTTAACGCCAAATTTTGGTTTCACTCGAGATGCACAAATGACTTTTGAGGGAACGGGTATACTTCCCAAACGGCAGGGCGCAGCAAGCTTCTTGACCATATAATGCACCTCACGGGCATGGTCGCAGCGCCCCTACACAGAATTTAGGGCAACAATTTTATGACTTACCTTTTAGACCACCACCCAGACCAATACCCGCTCGAGTCGTATCGCCGCAAGCAACTGCTTGAATGGGTGTTCAAACACGGCATCTCGAGTTTTCAGGAAATCTCAAATTTACCCAAAAGCGCGATTGCGTTTCTCGAGGAAAACTTTGAGTTGACGGCATTTCCAAAAGTCGAGGTTTTTCCAAGCAGCGACGGCTCGAGCAAATACTTGTTCACGCTTCGGGACGGCAAACAAATGGAAGCCGTCCTCATGCCCTACCAAGACCGCGTGACGATTTGCGTCTCGACAATGGTGGGTTGCCCTGCGGGTTGCGCGTTTTGCGCGACTGGACGCATGGGCTTTGGACGCAATTTAACGGCTGGTGAAATTGTTGAACAAGTGCTGGTGGCTGCCAGGGATCAGGAACTTGCGCCAACCGAAATTCGCAATCTGGTCTTCATGGGCATGGGCGAACCGTTACTAAATTACGACAACACGCTTGAGGCAGCCCGAATTTTACTGCACCCAGACGGACTGGGCATGAGTCAACGCCGCGTGACGCTGTCCACAGTGGGGTTGCCCGACAAAATTGTCAAACTTGCCAGTGAGGATGTCACCGTCAAACTTGCCATCAGTTTGCACGCACCAGACGAAGAAACCCGCAAGACCATCATCCCCACCGCGCACGCCCACACCATCGAAGCGATTCTGGAATCGGCAAGGGAATACCAACGCGCCAGTGGTCGCCGTGTGACCCTCGAGTACGCGATGCTGGCAGGCGTGAACGACGCGATCTGGCAAGCTGAACTGCTCGCGGACATTCTGCGCGGTCTGGTTTCGCACGTCAATTTGATTCCCATGAACCCCTGGGCGGAATCGGGTTTTAGAAGCTCAAGCGAGACCCGAATTCAAGAATTTTACGACACCCTGCAAGCTCGAGGTGTGCCCGTCAGTGTGCGCCGCTCGAGGGGACGCGATGCGGGCGCGGCATGTGGGCAGTTGGC
>JAYTKL010000089.1:0-4682 GCA_043730305.1 Deinococcales bacterium
TTTGTCACCGAAGCCGAACGTCTGGGCTTTACCGTGCTCGAGAGCGTCGAAAAACCCGCGCCACCCATCGCTACCCGAAACTCGAGCCTTGGGAGTGCTTTGAATTGAGGCGGCTCGAGGTGCATTGTGTGGGTTAAGCCTCTGGTGTACACGATGTTGGCGTTGCTGGATTTGCTGGTGATTGCTCTTCTTGGTACGCAACTGGCAGCGCAAAAACCCGTCAGTTGGAATTTGGTTTTGCCAACAATTTTCTTCAATTTTTTTGGCGCTTACTTGCTCAAATTTGCCAGCAGGGATGATTAACGCTCGAACGTTGGGTCATTCTCCCGCGTAAGCTTTTTGCAGCACTGCAATCTCGAGCTTGTTCATTTGCAACATGGCATCCATGACGCGTTTGGCGACAATTGGATTCTTGTCTTGCAGCCACGCGCCCAATTGCGGCGGCACGAGTTGCCATGACAAGCCGTATTTGTCTTTCACCCAGCCGCATCTTGAATCTTCTCCGCCATTGGCAGTCAATTTCGTCCAGAGTCCATCAATTTCAATTTGGGTTTCGCAATTGACAAACAACGAAAAGGCTGGGGTGGGCTTGAAGTGTGGTCCGCCGTTGAACAACATCAGTTTTTGCCCCTCGAGTATCAACCTTGGGGGTGTGCCGATCACTTGCGAGTTGGGGAAAATGCTGGTGTAAAAATTCATGATTTCCTGAATGTTGCCATCGAACCATAAAAACGGGGTGATCTTTTGCATGTTGTTCTCCTCTTGCTCGAGATAGAGCGTGGATTGAGCAGTGCTCGAGCTAAATTACTCTCTTCGTTTGTAACTGCTTGAAACCACCAACCACTCAACAAGCCTTGGCAGCACTTGATTGACTTTCAAGAACGCATCCATCAACCACGGCAACACAATCATACGGCTTTCACGCGTTAAAACGGTTTGTACGGCTCGAGCGACCTCTTCGGGCGTGACAATTGGAATGAATCTTCCGAGACTTGGGAAGCGCTCAACCACGCCAGGATTATGCTCGAAATACGAACTTTTGACCTGCCCTGGCACGACCATGCTGACGCCGACACCAGTGCCTTTCAGATCGGCTCGCAGCGCCTCGTACAAGCCGCGCAGTGCCCAACGGCTGGCAGCGTAGACCGTTGCACCCGACCAGGCAACCCAGGCGGCGGGAGAGCCAATAAAAACGATTCGACCCTGGTGTTGCTCGAGCATGGCGGGCAAAAAGGCTTGGGTCAGCCACAATGCTCCGAAAAAAGGCGCGTCCATCATGGTTTTGGTTTCAATTGGCGGGGTTTCCTCGAGCCACAACCAGCGCCCCAAGCCAGCGCTGTGAACGATGGCGTTTGGCGTGCCAATCTGGCTTTGAATTTCTCGAGCGACTTGAGCGACAGCCTTTTGATCGCCCAGATCGACACTGAAAACCCAGGCTTGACCCCCAGATTTCTCAATCATCTGTTTGACCGATTCCAGGTTTTCTTGGTTTCGTGCCAACAGAACAACTCGAGCGCCAGCACTTGCAAGTTGTTTGGCGCTGGCTTTTCCGATGCCGCTCGAAGCGCCCGTAATGACGATGGTGCTGCCAGAAATCTTCACGTTAACACCAGTTTATCGGTTTAAACTCCTCAAACTCGAGGCTTGTAATTTGTAAAACAAAAACTTTAACTTCATCTGTTCCAACGACCTCGAAATCATGTTACGCTTCGTTATCCAATGTCGCGGCAGTTTGTCACCTCCTGCCCACGTGTTGAATTCGCCACCCAAGAAGGTTTGCCTTGAAAGATTCCATCGGGGATAAATTCCACGATTCGACCAAACTCAAACGCGGTGACACCTTCCCCCCAGGGAAACGTGTACCGGCGTTTAAGGTCTATGCCAGCCCGCTCGAGACGATCAGGCTGCCCGCACCCAAAGCCAAGGGCGGCGCGGGGGTCTGGAGCGTGATTGCCGCCAGACGTTCCCTGATTCCAGAGGTTGGCTCGAGCATCACCCCGTCCGAAATTGCGCAATTGTTGTGGGCGGCGCAGGGCATTACTGGCGAGCGTTCTGCCACCGCCAGGGCGGCACTGCCGTTTCGGGCGTCACCCAGCCCAAGCGGGGCGTATCCGCTCGAGGCTTACGTGCTGGTGCGCGACGTGAAAGACACCTTTGCGGGCGTGTACCATTACGTGGTGCGCGAACATCAACTCGAGCAGGTCAGGATTGGCGACATCACCAAAGATTTCTCGAGTGCGCTCCTCGGCGAGGCGGGCATTGACGTTGCCGCCTGCGCGATTGTGCTGACGGGTGTGACCGAACGCGTCACGGCGTCACACGGCGAGCGTGGACACCGTTATTTGTATCTCGAGGCTGGATTCGCGGCGCAGAACATTCTGCTGGCAGCCACGGCGCTGGGTTTGAGTGTTTTACCTGTCAGCACGTTTTACGACGATGAACTCTCGTTTTTGCTGGGTTTGAACGGCAACCGCGAACTGCCGATGTGCGTGATTTTGGTGGGACGGTAAGTGACAAGCTCGAGCGGGGCTGTAAAAGTGTTTGTTTACGGCACACTCAAACGAGGTCTCAGAAATTACCCTGCAATGCAAGGCGCTGGGGTCAGTCAGGTTCGGGTGGCGTTCTTGCGCGGTGTTGCGTTGTATCACGTCCCAAGCGACCCAAGCCCGTCAGGTGCATCTTTGGGGTCAAGAAACTTTGAACGCCCTTACCCATACCCTTGCTTAATCCCTGGGTGCGGCATGGTTTTGGGCGAATTGCACACGCTGGGCGCGTCAGAACTCGAGCCAGAAGATGCCCTGATGGTACTTGACCACCTCGAACTCGAGGGTTTGGAGTACCGACGGGTGAAAACTTGGGCGCATTGTCGTGGGCAACGCATTCGGGCTTGGGTTTACGTTTACCATTCCAAACGATTGGCGCACAGGGTACGGGCAAAACGCTTGTCCAAACTCATTTGGTCTGCCTAAGGCTATACTTGATCTGGCATCATCCAATCTTGCTTTTGCAACGTATACCTGTTTGAAGCAAAAGTCTTTAGGAGGAAATTATGAAATATGCCCTGTTAACAGTCTTCGGTGCGCTCGCCTTCGCCTCATGTGCTCCAGCCAACACTGGACCCAGCTATGACGTTAAAATCTCGAGCACGGGTGCTCTGGCAAGCAACGCCGCCAGCACGGTGGTTGGAACTGCCAGCGTGGTCACCATGACCGACGGCACCGCCAAAGTGATGGTCAAGCTTTCAGGCATGGAAGCAAACAGCAAGCACGCCATGCACATTCATGTGGGTTCTTGCGCCAATCAAGGTCCTGTGGTCATTGGTTTGCCCGACGTGACCGCCGACGCCAGCGGCAACGGCAGCATCGAAAAAATCGTTGAAACCGCCAAAATCCCTGCCGCCGCGTACATCAACATTCACCAGAAAGCCTCCGACGCTGGCGTGGGTGGCGGAATCGCTTGCGGTAACGTCCGATAAGACCGCTGTAAAGACTGATCCCACCTCGAGAATGGCTACTCGAGGTGGAGTTTTTATTTTGAGATTCTCGAGAACAAATAATCGTTGGCTTTGGCATTCTCGTGACAGCCAGAGCAAGATGTACCACTACCGATCAGGCTGTATTTCCCATTGGTGGGCATGTATTCGGCGTAATCCCAACCTTTGCTCGTTTTTTTCATGATGGCAACAAAGGTCGGGCTGGAGACACTGCCAGCGCTTTTAACAATCAAACTTCCCACAGGCAAAGCATTTTTGCCCTTCCAGTTTTTTGCGCCCACAGCGTTGGCAAAAACGATTTTGTTCTCGCCAGCGTGCGGTCCGCCCGTATCGAGCTTCTGGGCAACCACTTTCCATTTTTCAAAACCGACAATATTTTTGGGCAAACCATTTAAACCTGCTGCCAGCGCAACACTCGAGATACCGCAAATGACCATCACGAAAAACAGTTTCATGCTACCTCCTTGGATGCTTGATCTTACGCGCAAGGAAGGCAAAGAGTTCAAATCAAAAAGCTCGAGGACAATCCTCGAGCTTTAACTTGCGCTGGTGACTTGAGTTTAAGGCGCTTTGTACTGGGCAAAACCGCCAGCGTCTTTAAATTGAATCTCGAGTTTGGAGACTTCAACGCTGGGTTTACTTGAGTCATTGCCTGGTAAGGTTTTGGCAAATACCTCGAGCGCATCGTAATAACCGTCGTTGTCAGAATCTAGTTTTTTAACCAGGACTTTGTAAAGCGCATCTTTAATGCGTAGCGTATTTGAAAGGCTGGTGTCGGTTTCGTTTTTGAAAGTGCTTTGCAGGTTAATTCCAAACGGATTCCAAGGTTTGTTGCCACTGCTGTTGACGTGGCAGTAGGTGCACTGCGTCAAACGTGTGCCGTCATCGGTGTCTGGCGAGAGTTTGAACTGCGCAATTGCCGCCAACCGATACGTGTTTTTGGCTAGTCCAGCACTAAAAATCAGTCCCGTGATGGTCACTGTAACCATCAATAATGCTCGAGTAAGGTTTAGCTTCATGGTTAAACTCCTGAGAAAACTGGGATTTTAAATAAACCCACAGATCGTATTTCAGTTTGACAGAAATTGAGACTCGAGGTGGTAAAATACCGCAAAGACTTGCTCATAAAGGTGGTCAAAAGCTTTATCAAAACTTAATGACCCCTCAATTATTGCAGCCAAAATGATTT
>JAYTKL010000090.1:0-16822 GCA_043730305.1 Deinococcales bacterium
GATTGCGCTGGTCAGCCCAGACAAAGCCGCCTGTGCGCTGATCGTGCAAGATTTGGTGAACGCCCTGGGCGTGACCTGGGACGTTGATATTGCCACGCCTGTACTGACTGGAATCTTGACCGACACGGGTAATTTTCGCTTTTCAAACACGAGCGCCGAAGTGCTTCATGCCGCAGCCGAACTGATGAACGTCGGCGCGAACATCACCGAAATCAACGAGTACTTGGCAATCAACCCGCGCTCGTATTACAAATTGCAAGCCGAAGTGCTCTCAACCATTGATTATCCACTCGAGGGGCTGCTGGTGACTGCCTACGTCAACGAGGCGATGCTTGAGCGGGTTGGGGCAACCTGGGAAGAGGTCGAGAGCATGATCGCCTCGATTCGCAACGCTGAAGGCACGCAAATTGCCTGCATCATGAAAGACTTTGGCGACCGCACCAAACTCAGTTTGCGATCAAAGGGTCAAGCCAGTGCGCAAAACATTGCGATCGCCTGCGGCGGCGGCGGACACGTCGCAGCCGCCGGCGCGACCTTGATGCTTTCGTTTCCTGAAGCGAAAGAAAAATTGCTTTTTGAAGCCCGTAAAGAACTGACGCGGGTCGGCTTGTTAACTTAGGATTTCTCGAGCCAACATTCAGGGCACAGACAGCAGGCTCTTGTTATTTTGGGGCGAATCGCGTTGGGTTTGGTGTTGACCGACCCTTCTGAATTCAAATTTGGTACGAGGTATCCGAAAGCACCAGATATCTCAGAATTGTGTGGTGTACTGAAATTGCAATGTCTTGAGAGCAAGATTCAGAAAATTCGGGTAAATTATGACAAACATGAATCGCAAAATTATTCTTCCAATTTCAATCGTCGCGGGCTTGGGTTTAGGCTGGGGCAGCTTTGAAGCGTATTATGCGCCTCGGATTTTGCCGCTTGTCAGCGCGGCTGGCGTGAGTGTCGGCGGTTTAACCCTGTTTGAAGCCAAGAACAAACTGACCAGTGCCTTTAAAACCCAAACACCGCCAACCATCACCGTTCGGGCGGGCGAGAAATCACTCGAGGTCGCAGCCAACGAATTGGGTTGGAAACCAAATGCCCAAAGCACCGCCCAGAGCGCCTTTAACGTGGGTCGCAATCAGGGTGTACTGGAAAATTTTGCCAAACGCTTCTCGAGCGTTAACGTGCCATTGCTGGCGCAGGTGGATCAGGCACAATTTCAGTCACGGGTCAAAACACTGTCTCAACCTTTTACGGTTGCCGCCAGAAATGCTGCGATCGTGGTCGCTGGGGGCAAGTACGTGGTTCGCAAGGACACCACGGGTCAAAGCCTGGATTTTGCGGGCGCAATCAAAAACTTCGTTCAGAATCCAAACTTGACCGAACTCGAGTTGCAAACGGTGAATGTTCCAGCCGCCCTCAAAAAAGCTAACCTCGAGCCAATTGCCGAAAAAGCCAATTTGCTGGTGCGAGACGTGGTTTTGCAGTACACACCGCCCGGAACAGACAAGAATCTGGTTCAGAATTTAACTGCCGAGGAAGTGCGGAATTTATTTTTTGTCAAACGCGACGGTTTGGTTTCGGACAATGCCGCCATTGCCAAGACCCTAAACAAGGTTGGCTCGAGGTTTGACCGTGATCCGGTCAATGCCAGGTACAAGAGCGTGGCTGCTGGCTTTGTCAAAACCAAAGATCAACTCGGTTTTAAACTCGATCAAATGGTAGCTCTTAATCTTGTGGAAAGCGAAATTTTAAATCCCGAAACCACACAAATTGTGTTGCCTGTCATTGTCAACAAACCCAGCATCACCAGTCAAAGCCTGCCCGATCCAAAATCGTTCAGCCTGATCTCGAGTGCCACCACCACGTTTTACGGTTCACCATCGGCACGCATTCGCAACGTTTACACCGCCATTGGACACTTAAACGGATATGTTGTCCCGACGGGCGGCGAATTTAATTTCAATGACGCCGTTGGCAACATTGGCATCGAAAACGGTTTTGCCGAGGGCTTGATCATTTCCCAGGGGCGCACCGTCAAAGGCGTCGGCGGCGGCGTGTGCCAAGCCAGCACCACCGCGTTCAGGGCATTGTACAAAGCCGGTTTGCCGATCATTGAACGCAACCAACACGCCTACCGGGTGCATTATTACGACCCGATCATTGGTATGGACGCCGCCGTGTACCAACCCAGCCTGAATCTTCGCATGAAAAATGACACTGGCGGACCCATTTTGGTTCGTGCCAGCGCCAAAGGTTTGAGTGCCACGGTGCAACTGTACGGCATTGCCAGCAAACGCAAAGTGATCATTTCCAACCCACGAATTTTGTGGCGCGTCCCTGCGCCCGCCTCCAAGACCGAAGTGGATTACAGTCTGCGCCCAGGGCAGGTCAAACAGGTTGACTGGAGCGCCGATGGTTACGGCGTGCGTGTCAACCGCACCATCGTTGACGCCAGCGGCACTCGGAGCGATGTGCTCTCAACCAATTACCGCGCATGGCAAGCCGTGTACGCCGTTGGTCCAAGTCCACGTCCCATTGCTCGAGTGACCAACAGGTTTTCAACCCGTCGTCAGGTCACGAACTCCGCTCGAGTCTCGGTCAAAAAGCCCGCCGCCAAAATTGTCAGCACGGTGGTCGAGGCAACCACGACTCCAGTGGTTGTACCAACACCGCCCATTCCTGAAACGCCCTAATATCCCCGAGATTTTGGTTGACGCAGTTCACACGGTAGACTTGAGTGGTGAACGAAATAACGGTGATTGGTGCTGGTCTCGCCGGATCGCAGGCAGCTTTGGCTGCGGCTGATCGCGGCGTGAGGGTGAAATTGTTTGAAATGCGCGGCGAAAAAATGACACCCGCCCATCAAACTTCTAAAGCTTCCGAGCTGGTGTGCTCGAACAGTTTGGGCGGCATGGGCGAGACCAACGCCAAGGGCATGTTGCAAGCCGAACTGAAAGCCGCGAACGTCAACGTCATGCACGCCGCCCTGGAGCACAAACTGCCCGCCGGTAACGCTTTGGCAGTTGAACGCGAAGGTTTTGCCCAGAGCATCACCAGTGCACTCGAGCAACATCCAAACATCGAATTCTTGCGTCAGGAATTGACTCGAGTTCCTGATGGCGTGGTGGTGATCGCCACCGGACCACTGACTTCGGACGACCTGGCAAATGACATTCTGACGCGGTTTGCCAACAACGAGCGGCTGGCGTTTTACGATGCCGCCGCGCCCGTGCTCGAGTTTGAGGGGATTGACCTTGAAATTGTTTACCGCGCCGGACGTTACGGACAGGAGGCAGATTATTTAAACTGTCCTTTTAACCGCGACGAGTACGCGGTTTTCTACGCCGCCCTCGAAAATGCCCGAACGCACACCCCGCACGACTGGGAAAAACTCGAGTTTTTTGAGGGTTGTATGCCCATTGAAGAGATTGCGCGGCGCGGGGTGGACACGCCGCGCTTTGGTCCGTTAAAACCCAAAGGGCTGCCAGACCCTCGCACGGGGCGCGAGCCTTACGCCGTGGCACAACTTCGCCAGGAAGACCTGGGCGGGCGTTTGTGGAGCATTGTGGGCTTTCAGACGGGCTTAAAATGGGGCGACCAAAAAGAGGTGGTGCGGCTGATTCCTGGGCTGGCAAACGCCGAGATTGCCCGTTACGGCGTGATGCACCGCAACACCTACCTGAATGCGCCAAAATTATTAAACTCGAGCTTGCAATTTAAAGAGCACCCCAATGTCCTGACCGCCGGTGTGCTGGCTGGCACTGAAGGCTACCTCGAGAGTGCCGCCACAGGTTGGCTGGCTGGGGTCAACGCGGCGCGAATTGCCACAGGTCTAATGCCAGTCACACCGCCGACCACGACCATGTTGGGCGGGTTGGTCAGATTCTTGGCAAGCGCCGAATCCAAAAATTTTCAACCCATGAATACCAACTGGGCGCTCATTCCCGACCTCGAACCGAAAGATTTTCCTGAAGAACATGCCAAAAAGAAAAAGTTGGGACGCAAAGAAAAACGCCCGATTCTGTTCGAGCGTGGACTTTTGGCATTTCAAAATTGGTTAACCACCCAGGGTGTCTAAGGCGAGCCAAAATTGCACATTGTATCTTCAAAAAACTCTTAGAATTAGAACCATGTCGCAAGCAAGCCCATTGCAGTGTTTTCCAGTTCCTTAAAAAAACTTGTGAATGTCCATGCTAAAAGCGCAAAAGCAATAAGTGTGTCATGATTTACTTCCATTAATTCAAGCAGCCAAGAAAACTTATTTCGTTCATGACCAACACCACCATCTCGAGCGATAAATCCACCGCCCTGGAGACATCCAAAGTCGCGTTGTGGTTAACCAATGCTTTGTTTTCCGGGCGGCGAGATTCTGGAATTATTTTACTGATCGTGGTCTTGCTCGAGTTTGGCATTGCTGCAATCGTTTACAGCACTGGCGGCACAAAATACGTTTACTTGCAATTCATGTACCTGCCTGTGATGCTGGGTGGGTTGTTGTTCGGTTCAGTTGGCGGCATCATTGTCGCTGCCATTGCTGGCGTGTTGCTTGGACCGTTCATGCCGCTCGAGGTCGAAAAAAACCTGGTACAACCGACACTGTCTTGGCTGGTACGCACGGGTTTCTTTTGCCTGATCGGTGGCTCGTCGGGCGTGCTCTCGAGCTTGCTGCGCCAACGAATGCGCATGATCGAAAGCGTGGCTCAAGAATTGTCGGTCACTTACGGGCGTACTCTTCACGCTTTGGTGTCCTTGATTCTAGAACGCGACGACAAAACCGCCGATCACTCCGAACGCGTGGCTTACAACGCCGTGGTCATCGGACGAGAACTTGGCATCAATCGAGACAACCTCGAGACACTGTACTGGAGTGGTGTGTTGCATGACCTTGGTAAAATTGGCATCAGTGAGCAAATCATCAACAAGCTCGGACCTTTAACCCCTTCAGAGCGCCTCGATATGCAACGTCACCCCATCATTGGCGAACGGGTGTTGCTGAATGCCAGCCCAGACTTTGCCCCAATCGCCAGAGCTGTGCGCAGCCACCATGAACGCTGGGACGGACGCGGTTATCCAGATCAACTCAAGGGCGAGACCATACCCGTGGAGGCTCGAGTTGTTGCCGTCTTGGATGTGTTTGAAGCCCTGACCAGCAAACGCCCTTACCGTGAGCCAATGTCAACCCGCGAAGCGCTAACGTTCTTGCGTGAAAATGCCGGAACGCACTTTGACGCCAGAATTGTCAATATTTTTACCAGCTTGCACAACTCCAACAAGCTGGCTTTTGGCGACGAACAACCGTCTGACTTGATTGAAATGCAAAAGCGTTACGGTGCGAAATCGGTGCTTTTAAACCGTTTAAAACTTTAAGGCTTGCCAAGAGGTTGTTGTTGTGTCACACAATGAAAACTGCCCCCGCCATTGATGATGCCCCTGGAATCAAGACCAATCACTTGGCGCGTCGGAAACAATGGACTCAGAATCTCGAGCGCACGTTGGTCATTCGGATCACCGTACAAGGGTACGATCACTGCACCATTGGCAATATAGAAATTGGCATAAGTTGGTGGCAGACGTTCGCCCAGCAAACCTTCGGCTCGAGCCATCTCGCCAACGTGCTCGAGGCGGTTTTGTGGTAAGGGCAACTCGAGAATCTGAAATGGTTGCCCATCCAGATTCGTGAAGGTCTTCAAGCGCTCGAGGTTGTCCTGCATGGTTTGAAAATTGGCATCCGACTGATCTTCACAAATACTGGTGATGATCGTGTTTTGGTTAATAAACCGCGTGATCGTGTCGATGTGCCCATCGGTGTGGTCGCCCTCCAACCCATTCTCGAGCCACAAGACTTTTTTAATTCCCAAATAATCGTTTAAGGCTTTCTCGAGGTCTTGTTCAGTTAGATTGGGATTGCGAAATTTGGAATGCAAACACTGGCGCGTGGTCAGTGCCACACCCGCGCCATTCACCTCGAGGCTGCCGCCCTCCATGACAATACCCGTCTTAAACATTGGCATCTCGAGGTAACTTGCCACAAAATCTGGGATCTTGTTGTCCAGGTCGCTATCAAACTTCATGCCCCAACCGTTGAACTCCCAGTCCACGGCAGCAACATTCGCGCCATTTGTGACAAAAATCGGAGCGCAGTCGCGCAACCAAACATCATTGTGAGCAAAGCGGTGAAACACCACGTTCGCACCTCTCAACCTGGCTCGAGCCTCAAACTCAGTCTCTTCGTCACGCACGATCAAATGCACAGTTTCAAAACTCGAGATGGTCTTGATAAGCGCCGCAAATTCTTGCCTTACATCCTCGAGATGCCCGAGCCATTCCAGATTATCGGCAGGAAAAGCCATCCAGACACTGGCATGAGGCAACCATTCGGCAGGCATCGAAAAACCCAGTTCTTTTGGAAAAAGCGTCATTTCCAAAAACTAACACGCTCAACGCCAGTTGCAAACTCGAATGACGATTTATCAAGTTTCCAAAACGGGACGCGTACAATTTCGACCCGCGTTTTTGGCTTCGTAAAGCCGTAAATCAGCCAAGGACAGCAATCGTTCGTGCGTTCCAGCTTCCTGAGAGTCACTTAAACCCAAACTGATGGTCACCGACAATTTTGGATGCAGTTGCTTCCAATCGTAGGTTTCAATCATCACTCGAATTTTTTCGCAGAGTTTAAAAGCCTCGTCGGCTTTGGTGTTTGGCAAAATCAAAACAAACTCTTCACCACCAAAACGCGCCGCCAAAGCACCTTGCGGGCAAACATTGCGCAACACCGCACCCAAAACCCGCATGACATCATCGCCTGTGGCATGACCAAAACGGTCATTGACGCCCTTAAAAAAATCCAAATCCGCCATCGCCATGCTCAGATTCGTATTGTGCTTCCTCGAGTCCGCAAACGCTTGAATGGCAAATTCCTCGAGTTTGCGG
Source organism: Deinococcales bacterium (assembly GCA_043730305.1). Lineage (GTDB taxonomy): Bacteria > Deinococcota > Deinococci > Deinococcales > JAAFIG01 > JANXTZ01. Next base: position 6,922 of record JAYTKL010000090.1, read on the forward strand.
CGGTTCGCCAAACCAGTCAATTCGTCTTCACGCGCAAGTTTTTCGAGCAGCACAGCTTGATTTTGCAATTGCAAATTTAAAGCCGCCAATTCCTCACTGCGCATTCGGTGCATTTCAGCATCGTGACGGGCTTTCTCGAGGTCAAGTTTTGCCGCAAGCGCCTGAGCGCGACGTTCGGCGGCATCGGAGCGCAGTTGCGCGTCCAAATCATAAAATTTCTCGAGGTGATCTAAAGCTTCAGCATACTGGTGGCTGGACTTACTGACCTGCGCCAGTTCGCGGTGCGTGTTGGCAATTTCGTCTTTTTTACCAATTAAACTGTAAATCTCGAGGGCTTTTTCGTAATGGATCAAAGATTTTGCGGTCTGACCTGTTTTGAAATACAACCAACCCCTGGTTTTTTCACTGTCTGCCGTGGTCGAAGGATCATCATTGTGGCTGGCGGCTTCGAGCGCCAAATCACTGACTTCAAATGCAGTTTCAATTTGACCCAATTCTGCTAAAGCAACTGCTTGAGCATTAAAAGAATAAACTTCGAGTCCATGAACAGGGCTTCGTTTGGCTGTTTCCCGAGCTTGCTGCAAAAGATCAATGCCTTTTTTAAAACGCTCTATTGATTCTTCAGGTGAGACACCAAGATTTTTTTGAGCCAATTTAACATAAGTAATACCCAGTTCGGCTTGTTCATTGGCAATTCGATAATCGCTTTTTAATTCTTTGGCAAAAACAAGACTATTTTCACCGTATTTCAAGGCTTGCTCAAAGTTTCCCAATTTATTTTCGGCATCACGAATATTACTGAGACTGGTGTAAATACCGACTGGTCTGTTGTGTATTTTAGAATTTGTCAAAGCCACCTCAAGCCATTCGATGCTGTCAGGAAAATCACCGAGGCTCATGTAACTTAAACCAAGTTCTATTTGACAAGCAATGATTAAAGGATAAATCTCGAGCTTCTCGAACAAATCAAGCGCCTGGTAAGTTGCTTTGAGTGCTTCAACAGGGCGTGAAAGAAAGAAAAGGCAATTTCCTTCATATTGATATAACCTTGCAATAGATTCGGTATCGTTTTGTTGAATCGCCCATTCTCGAGCCTCGAGAATGTCTTTTAGAGCCGCCAGAGGATCAGATTGCATCATATCTGGCAAGATTTCAAACAGTTTGGCATAACGCTGTTTCGAGTTTTGATTTTCAACATCCAATTTAGCCATTTTTAATTTCTCAATCTGAATCGAAATCATTTTTTGCGAAAGTCCTGTTCTTACGCCGAAGTATACGAGATTTTACCGTGAGGGGCTTATCATGAGACCATCTGCAAATCGCTTTGGATTGCCTCTCTTAAAACACAAAAGCATGTCCACAGGTGGAGAATAGCAAGAGATCAGGCTCTGGTTATGCCCAGAGCCTGATCTCTCGATAACTGGGTGGTTTAGCAGCCGCCGTTACAAAGAACTTTGCTCGTAATCGTAGAAGTAGTTGCATCACCAGTTGGCACGATCACTCGGGTTGATGAAGGTCCTGCACTAATTGAACCTGCACCACACAACATTCCCAATAAGAACAATCCGATCAGTAATTTTTTAAGCATCTTTGGTTCCCCCTAAACGGTAACTGGAGCAAGTGTAGAACAAGGGTACTTACAAAATCCTTACAGCTTTTTCGTGCTGCAAAGTCCCAATGCCGCACCGACCTGGTTTTACACATCCTGTGATTTCCCCTCGAGCCTCACATGCCATTCACGACAAAAACGATAAAATAGGACAGCAACTATTATGAGCGAATCTTGGACTCCCGAACGCATCCTGGCTCTCGCTCCAGACTCGAGTTCTGCCAGTGCGGGACGCGGATTGGCAGCCAAAAAAAACTGGGTGAGCTTGGGCAAAACCGACACCGCCATTTGGGGAGAATGCCAGGGCAGCGGCAAAAACCCTTATCAAACCAGAATTGATCCGCTCGAACCAGCTTTTAAATGTTCCTGTCCAAGCCGTAAATTCCCATGCAAGCACGGCTTGGGACTGTTCTTGCTGCTGCAAAGCGACGCGGCAGCCTTCACTGAGAACTCACCGCCCGCCTGGGTCACCCAATGGCTCGAGGGTCGGGTTAAACGCAGTGATGCCAAAGAAACCAAAAAAGCCGAGGTTGCCGCCGACCCCAAAGCCAATAAGAAACGCATTGCGGCTCGAGCCAAAAAAGTCAGTGCGGGACTTGTGGAATTGTCAGTTTGGTTGCGTGACTTGGTGCGGACTGGACTCTCGAGCGTGCAAAATAAACCGTACTCGTTTTGGGACGGTATGGGCGCAAGGTTGATCGATGCTCAAGCCCCAGGTGCGGCGCGAATGGTGCGTGAACTGGCGGGCATTGCCAGCAGTGGTGAGGGTTGGAGCGACACGCTTCTCGAGCGAATGGCAAGAATACATTTGCTTTGCGAGGCGTACTCGAGGATTGAAACACTGCCCGAGGCTGCCCAAGCCGATGTGCGAACCGCCATCGGTTTTACGCAAAACCAAGATGAGTTGCTCGAGCAAGATGGAGTTGAAGACCGTTGGCATGTGTTGGGAATAGTTGAAGAGCGCCTTGACCGTTTGCGCTCGAGACGGGCGTGGTTAAGAGGCGAAAAATCGAGGCAGTACGCCATGTTGCTCGATTTCGCGCATGGAAATACACCATTTGAACGAATTCTCGAGCCAAGCAGCGTTTTGGATGGTGAACTGGTGTTCTTTGGGAGCAACCGTCCAACCCGAGCCGTCATCAAAAAAGCCGAACGTGAACCCGAGACCGTCACCAAAAAACTTGAGGGTTTAGCAGATTTTGAAGCCATGCTCGAGACTTATGCGAAAGCAATTGCGGCTCAACCGTGGCTGGAACGAATTCCTGTGACCGTCTCGAGTTTGATTCCAGACAAAATAGGTGAAAAGTGGCTTTTGCGCGACTCGGGCGACCAAATTCTTGCCTTGCATTCAAGTTACGCCCAGATGCCCACCTTGCTAGCAATTTCTGGTGGTCATCCACTCACCGTTTTTGGTGAATTTGATGGTCAAACACTCTTGCCCCTCATGCTTCACTCGAGCGACGGAATTTTTGCGCAAACTCACAATTCGGAGGAAGCATGAGCCTTTCAACCACCTGGCAAAACCTGGTCTCGAGTGCGCTCCTTGGCACGGAACGACAAAAACCGAACCTGTCCGAATTGGAATTCTTGCGCGGTATTGACACCAGCAACCCAGAATCCGCACTTTTAAGTGCCAGTGCCACACTGAGCCAGTACAAAAAAGTGGGACAGCAACTCGCCAGCAGGCTCGAGCCAAAACTTGAACCAGCCGAAACTGAAACACTGCCAGCACTTTCCCAAGCACAACACAGTTTGCTGCTCGAGTGCCTGAATGATCGAACTGAACAATTTTCCGAATATCTCGAGCTTGCCGCCAAAGCCAAGCTGCGAGCACCGTTTGAACTGCTAGACCAATTGATTCGCAAAACCAGTGCAGACTCGAGCTTGCGTGAACGTGTGCTGCCCGTTTTGGGTGCTCGAGGATTGTGGTTGGCTAAACATCTGGAATACGGCGCTTGGGTTTCTGGCTCGAGCTTAGATGAAAACGTTTGGGAGTTGGGATTGCCTGCTCAACGGCGCAATTATTTGTTCGCCTTGCGAGGTTCTGACCCACAACTTGCATTGCAAAAACTCGAGGCGGTCTGGAAGCAAGAACCCGCCAAAATTCGCAGCGATTTGATTGCAACGCTCGAGGTCAATCTTTCGATGACCGACGAGAATTTCCTCGAGAATGCGCTTGACGACAAGGGCAAAGACGTGCGCGAAACCGCCGCGAAACTCTTGAGCAAACTGCCGAACTCGAGGTTGATGGAACGCATGAAAGCGAGGGTGACACCGCTTTTGCAATTTACACCTGAAGGCAAGCCTGGACTGCTTGGATTGAAAAAAGGCACACCAGCCAAACTCGAGGTGATACTGCCTGAAAGCTGCGACAAAGCCATGCAGCGCGACGGCATTGAACTCAAACCACCAAGTTGGCAAAAAATTGGTGAAAAGGCGTATTGGTTACAGCAAATGCTCGAAATCACACCGCTCGAGTTTTGGGAAAAAACCTTAACAGCGACATCTTTAGAATTGGTTGCTGCCACCAACAAGCATGAGTATCAAAAATTAATTCTGGAAGCCTGGCGCTCGAGCTTAAAGCATTACCGTTACAACCTTGCTTGGGCAGACGCTTTAAAGCAAAGTGGCAAAGCCGAATTTCAACTTTCCGATTATGGCTTTGTCATGAATCAGACCGAACTCGAGCAATTTATTTTATTGCGCCTTAAACTGCCAAACCCGCCACTCGAGCACGATCAAAGTCCGTATTACCTGGCATCAAGTTTTGAAAGCTGGAGCGCCCAACTCACCCGAGGAATTTGCGAACGGGTCAAACAATACTTTCTCGAGCGCGACAAAAAAACTGAAGCCGAACTGAACAAGTACAATTCGGGAGATTACCGACTTCAAGCGCATCTCAATACCTACAGCCAAAGCATGAACCCAGGCGTGGCACTCGAGATTTTGAGCACACTCAATCTCAAGAATAAATTTGAAAACCTAGACGCGACCCTCGAGACGCTGCGATTTCGAATCAAACTGCAAAACGCTTTTTTAGGAGAACAACCATGAGCGAAGTTCAACGCCAACACGCCGAAAATCAATTCGCCCATGAACTCGAGGCACTGACAAAATCTGATACAAAACAAAAACCGCCCATGTGGAAACTCTCGCCCTGGGCAGTCTTGATGTACTTGATGGGCGGAAAACTCGAGAATGGAGTGGAGATTACAGCCAAATACGTTGGCAGTTCAAGATTGATGGAAATTGCGGTGGCAACCCTGGCGACAGACCGCGCCTTGCTGCTGCTGGGCGTGCCAGGCACGGCAAAAAGTTGGGTCAGCGAGCACTTGTCGGCGGCGATATCGGGTGACAGCACCATGCTGGTTCAAGGCACGGCAGGCACGAGCGAGGAAAGCATTCGTTACGGCTGGAATTATGCGCTACTACTGAAAGACGGACCCTCGAGTGCCGCCCTGGTCGAAAGCCCAGTCGTGAAAGCCATGCGACAAGGCAAAATCGCCAGACTCGAGGAACTGACGCGCATTCCAGCCGACGTGCAAGACACTTTGATCACCATTCTGTCCGAAAAAACCCTGCCGATTCCAGAGCTTGGACTCGAGGCGCAGGCGGTCAAAGGCTTTAATTTGATTGCCACCGCCAACAACCGCGACAAGGGCGTCAACGAACTCTCGAGCGCCCTGAAACGCCGCTTCAATACGGTGGTTTTGCCAGTTCCAGACAGCATCGAGGACGAGGTCAACATCGTTCAAACTCGAGTTGCAAGCTTGGGTCGCGCCCTCGAGATTCCCGCACTGCCACCTGCGCTCGAGGAAATTCGAAGGGTTGTCACCGTCTTCCGAGAATTGCGAGACGGTGTGACCAGCGACGGCAAGACCAAACTCAAAACCCCAACAGGCACGATGAGCACCGCCGAAGCAATCTCGGTCATGAACCAAGGGTTGTCGCTCGCCGCGCATTTTGGTGACGGCACGATGCGAGCCGCCGACGTTGCCGCCGGACTGATTGGCGCGGTCATCAAAGACCCAGTACAAGACCGTGTGGTCTGGCTCGAGTACCTTGAGACGGTGATCAAAGAGCGTGAGGGCTGGAAAGACATTTACCGCGCTTGTCGTGAACTAAGTTGATCTTGCAGACCAATTAAAAGCGTGACAGGATGCGATTATGGGTATTTACATCGTCAACAAGCCACTCGGCAAGACTTCGTTCGATGCGGTGGCGATAGCCCGCAAACAACTTGGCACGAAAAGCGTTGGGCATACGGGAACGCTCGACCCGTTGGCAACTGGTGTCTTGGTGCTTGCCACAGACTCGAGCACCAAACTGGTGCAGTTTATGACCGCAGATTCCAAGGATTATTTGGCGTTCATCAGTTTGGGCGCGAGCACACCAACGCTTGATGCCGAAGGTCCAATTCTCGAGACTGCCGACGTTCCAGAATTCTCGAATGAACAGATTAAAGCTGTGCTCGAGCAGTTTGTTGGGGCACAGCAGCAAATGCCGCCGATTTACAGTGCGATTCATGTGAACGGCGAACGCGCTTACGACCTGGCAAGGGCGGGAAAAGAGGTCAAACTCGAGCCGCGCAGTGTGACGATTCACAAACTCGAGCTTCTAAAGTACGGAAAAAATCTTGCGGCTGTCACCGAAGGCATTCCGCACCCTTTACCAACGCCGTTGGGCGATTTTCCGACGCTGTTGGTCTTCGCTTCAGTCTCGAGCGGCACGTACCTTCGCAGTTTGGCACGGGATATTGGCGAGGCGTTGAAAGTTCCCGCGCACTTGTCGGGCTTGATTCGGACACGGGTTGGAAAATTTAAACTCGAGCAGGCAGTCGAACTTACAGATTTACGAACTGCAACCCCAATTCCTGATTTGGACGCGCTCGAGATGCCCAGAATTGAAGTCACGCCAAAGCAAGCCAAAGATGTCAGGGACGGCAAGAAACTCGAGCACAATGCTGTTGGACTGGTTGTTCTGACGCTCGAGGGTCAGTTGGTGGCGGTAGTTGAAGGGGACGGCTCGAGATTAAAAGTGGTTCGGGCTTGGCAGTGAACAAAAATTATTTCAATCGCTTTTTCGATTTTTTCTTGTACGCATCGCCACGTTTAACAATTTCAACAATTTCAACAATCAATGGGTGCTCGTTCACCATACTGCATTGCTAAATTGAACCGCTTCAATCATTTCATTGCAAGCAACTTCTCGACATCTTCCAAGCTGGTTTTTGTTTCCAATTCGGCTTTTTTAATCCGTTTATTGAGTCGTTTTAAATCACTCGTCTCGAGTGCTTCAAGGTTCGCATCAAGCACTTTTGCCAAAATAATTTCCAAGGCTTTACTCCGCGTTGGAATACCACGCAAAACTCGAATCTGATCGAGTGCAGCGATATTTTTAGCCGAAACTTGGAGCATTGTCATTCGTGTATTCTAAAACAAAACTTAACTTTAGCCAAGTTCCAACTCGAGAATTACGTTTTGATTTTCTCGAGGTCAAAAAAATCTTTGATGATCGGACTTGAGAGCACCACGCTGGTTCGGGTGCTGCCGTACATCGAAAAGGTTTGAATGAGTTCTTGCAAATGCGCAATGCTGGGCGCAATCACCCTCGAGACAAAGCTGCTCTCGCCGGTCACAAAATAACACTCGCGGATTTCTTCGCGGTTTCGGGCAAACTCGAGCACTTTTTCGTAACGCATCGGGTCGGTTTTGACTTCAATCAAGGCTGTCACACCAAAACCGAGTTTCTCGAGGTTGAGTCTAATGCTCGAGCCGATAATGATGCCCGCATCCTCGAGTTTGCGAATGCGTTCGATGACGGTTGGCGTGCTTCTGCCGATGCGTCTGGCAAGTTCGGAATAAGAAATTCTGGCGTCTTGTTGAAGCTCGCGCAAAATGGCAATGTCGGCTTCGTCGGGAACAAGTTGCGAATCGTAAACCATAATTGTATTTTGACCTAAAATTTGAAAAGTCACAATCGACAAAGACGTTTCAAAAGTCATTCTCGAGTTTGGTTTCTCTTCCTAAAATGAAAGCACCAGATATTGTGTTTCAAGGAGGAATATTATGATTGTTGGCATTCCCAAAGAAATCAAAGTCAAAGAAAACCGTGTTTCCATGACCCCAGGCGGCGTTGCCGCACTGCTCAAACGCGGGCATACCGTGCTGGTCGAAACGGGTGCGGGCGTTGGTTCGGGCATCACCGATCTCGAGTATCAAAAAGCGGGCGCAGAAATCGTCTCGAGCGCGACTGAGGCGTGGCATGCCGAGATGGTCGTGAAGGTCAAAGAGCCAATTCATGAAGAGTACAAATTCTTGCGCCCAGATTTACTCTTGTTCACGTACTTGCACCTTGCCGCCGACCAAGACCTGACCGAAGCACTCATCTCGAGCGGCACAACGTCTGTGGCTTACGAAACCGTGCAGCTCGAGGATGGTTCGCTGCCACTGTTGACGCCAATGTCAGAGGTGGCGGGACGGCTCGCGCCTCAAGTCGGCGCAGCCTGCCTGCTGAAGCCCAACGGTGGGCGCGGTGTGCTGCTCGGTGGTGTTCCTGGTGTGATTCCAGGGCGCGTGGTGATTATCGGCGGCGGTGTGGTCGGCACGAACGCCGCAAAAATTGCTGTCGGCATGGGCGCTCGAGTCATCATCATGGACGTTTCACACCGACGTCTGGCGTACCTGGACGATATTTTTGGTGGACGAGTCCAAACCATGGCGAGCAACGAAGCCAACATTCGAGAAGTGATTCAACTGGCGGACTTGGTGGTTGGTGGTGTGCTGATTCCTGGCGCTCGAGCACCGCACTTGCTGACCAAAGACATGTTGCCGACCATGCCCGAAGGCAGCGTGATTGTGGACGTTGCCGTCGATCAAGGCGGTTGCGTCGAAACCATTCACGCCACCACGCACGATGACCCGACCTATGTGGTTGACGGCGTGGTGCATTACGGCGTGGCAAACATGCCTGGTGCTGTGCCGCGCACCAGCACGTTTGCACTGACCAATCAAACCATTGGGTACGCCCTCAAATTGGCAGATCACGGCATTGCGGCGCTTAAACACGACGCGGCACTGTTGAAGGGTTTGAACACCCGCAATGGAAAACTGACTTACAAAGGCGTTGGTGAAGCCCTCAATTTGAGTGTCACAGACGCGCTCGAGACATTGTAAACGATAACCGTAGGGGCGCTGCTTCTTGACCCTTACAGCAGCACCTTACGGGCTTGGGTCGCTTGCTGCGCCCTCAACAATTGCGTCCCTACAAGAATCCCAATTTGTTCTAGCTAGGTTTTGAATCGGCATTGACCGTTTTCGTATCCTTGTCGCCTTGCTGCTCGAGTTTCCAAACGCGGTATTTGTCCAGATCATTGCGGGTCAGTCGCAAGCACAATGCGATCACGGCGGCATCGTCGGTCAATCCCAAAACTGGGATGATGTCGGGGATGATGTCGAGCGGGCTGAGCAGGTACAACAGGGCGAACACGGCGACTGAAATGGTTGCCCAAGGTGCGGCGGTGTACTTGCCGGTCACAACATCACGGATCATTTCGACCAACGCGGTCACGTCGCTGATGAGGTCTTTGAGAATATCCGAACCCAGTATTTTTCCGAATATCACTTGGGCGCTGTCAATCACTTTTTTGGCATCTTCACTGCTGATTTTGGCGGCTTTGGCTTTAAAATTTTCTTCGTTCATGATTATGTCCTCTCGAGTTTCGCATTTTAGGCGCTCGAGATGAAATACGATGCGGAGCTTAAAATCGTTCCCTCAAGGTTTCTCGAGCACGTAAAAAGTTCGGTTGTCACTGCTGGCGAGATCGGTGGCAACGTAGCCTCGGGCAAAATACGCGGGGAAAACTTCGCGGTGCGCCAAACGCCAAGCTCGAGCCACATCGAGGTTGTCACGCTTTAGGGCTTCGATATCGCGTGGCACTTCAATCAAAACAGATGGGCTTGTTAACTCGAGTTTGGGCGTGTTAACCCCCAGGGTCACATTGCCGTTCAAAGCCTCCAAAGCCCGTATTCCATCGGCTCGAGCCACGGGATGCTCAGACGATTCGTGGCGCAAATCCCATTCGACCATGAACCGATCTGCGGGCAATCCAGCGTAAATGCCGCCTCGAATGGCGTACCAATCGGCATGATAACTGACGGCTTTCGCACCAAGTTTGCCCAGGTTTAAACGTGCATTTCTCGAAATCAATGGATCAAAAGTCCAGGTCATCAGGTCAAAGCCATTTTCGAGCGCTCGGGCGCGTTGCAAGAGTTTCAGTTCTCGAGCCAAACC
>JAYTKL010000091.1:0-8419 GCA_043730305.1 Deinococcales bacterium
CGCAAGGCGCGGTTCTCGCCAAACATTTTGTTGTTGCTGCAACTCTTAACCGTGATTGCCGCCAGTCTGGGCGCTGCCAGTCCTCGGCTCGAGCTTCCAGGGCGTGACATTGCCATTATTTTGGATGCCAGCGCGATGATGCGCAGTTTGGATGTCAAACCAAGTCGTTTTGAGGCGGCGTTGCTCGAGGCAAAAAAATTATTATCTGGTGCTCGGCGCGTGGTGATCGTGCGGGCGGGTCTGGGCGCAACCGTGGTTGCCAGTCCGACCGTCAATATTGCTGAAGCCCGTGCCAACCTCGAGAAACTGCAAGCGGGTGATGCCAGCAGCGACCTCGAGGGCGCGATCAAACTGGCGGCGGCATTGCTGCCCAATTCTGAAACGCATGTGTTTTCGAGTCTCGAGCCGCCAACGGGTTTTACAGGTTTTTTTCATGCAATCCGTGGCAACGGCGACAACCTTGGCATTACGGCGTTTCAGGTGCGCGGCAAGCAGTTGTTCGCCGCGATTGAATCGAGCGCCAACAGTCCCAAAACCGTGCAAGTGAGGCTCGAGCGCAACGGAAAAGTGATTGCCACGGAGGCGCTTCGGATTTCTGGTGGGGCACGAGCGATTTGGACGCCAAAGATTGAAGTCCAACCCGACGAGTACAAACTCAGTTTGCCCAAAAATCAGGATGCGCTCGAGTTGGACGACACAGCGTTCGCCGTGCAAGGCGCGGGGCGGGTGCTGGTGAGCCCTCAGCAAGACGATGTGCTTCGCGCCGTGGTCAGCGTGCCAGGGGTTCGTGCCGCCGTGCAAAACCTGCCGCCAGCCTCGAGCGCGGGATTTGACGCGATGGTGCTGGTTGGGGTCGTGCCAAAAAGTTTACCTGCGGGCAATTACATTATTTTCGCGCCGCTCGCACCGCAAAATCCAATCAAAGGTCAAACGCTGCCCAAACTCGAGGTCGTCTCAGGTTGGGATGCCACATCAGGTTTGCTGCGTTTTGCCAACCTTGAAGGTGTACGTGCCAGAATCTCGAGCGTGCCAGCCCCAGAAATGCTGGATGGTGGTTGGGGCGTTCTGGCTCGGGTTGGTTCGAGTGCCTTCATTTCACGCGGTGACGCGCCAGGCGTCCGAGCCGTCTACATTGCCGCCCATCCGCTCGACAGCGATTTGCGTTCCAACCCAGCCTTCCCAGTTTTAATCTTCAACGCGCTCGAAGAATTTATTGGTGTCGAAACCCTCAAACTCGGCGCGAACCTGCCAGGCAGCAACGATGTTGAAGTCATTTTGAACGGCTCGAGCGCCCCAGGTTTAACCCGAGCGCTCGTTCCAGGCGTTTACAACGTCGCAGGGCGGCGTTACACCGCCAGTCTCAACTCGAGTGTGCAAACCAAAATTATTAACGGTGAAAGCAAAGTGTTTGAATTCGGAAGCGCCAAACCCTCAAATTTAAGTGCCGCACCCATTCAAGACTCGAGCGCTCGAGCCTGGTTGTTGCTGCTGGCGTTGCTTGCCTTGGCGCTCGAGGCGTTCTTGCGCGGTGGCGGCAGAATTGATTTGAATTTTTGGCGTGCAAAGGGTGTGTCATGAAATTTTTAGACACTAAAAGCAGCGATCTTCTCGCCCCACCCTCTCTTGACCATATACGTGCACCTAACGGGCATGGTCGCTCATCCCCGACCCTTCTTACCCCTTACAGCAGCACCTGTCTTGATCCTAAACATGCACCTGACGGGCAGGATCGCTTCGGACTTGAGGCGCTTCTCCCGCCGTGCGGGAGAAGAGAGCTTATTTCCTATCTCAAAAAACAAAAATTTATTATCTTAAGCACTCCTCAAAACCATGTTAACAAAGGATCAAAAGACAACATTATTGCTACTCGAGAAATCAATAAAACTCCCTTCTCTCCTCGGAGAGAAGGGTCGGGGATGAGAGGGGAACAGAGCACCCCATGATCTTGCACCTCGAGCAACCCTGGATTTTGATTGTGGCGGTGGTGATTTTCATTGCGGCGTTGATCGTGTCTCGAGCGCAAATTGTTCGTGGCGTGACAGGTGTCTTGCGTTCTGTGGCGTTGCTGATTTTGGCATTTGCGGCGTCAAGTCCGAACCTCGAGACGGCTCGGGCTGGTTTGGTGATTTTGACGGATGTCAGCGATTCCGCAAGTCCCGCGCCGCAGGCTTTGGCGCAAATTCCTGCCAGCGCAAGGCTCGAGTTTGCGGGTCAGGCGGGTGTGGCTGGGACGCCGCGTGATGCGCTCGAGACGAGTCAGACCGATATTGGCAATGCGCTTCAGGTCGCGCAGGCTTACCAGGGCACAAGGCTGCTGCTGTTAAGTGACGGCAACACTACCACCGCCAACGCGCTCGAGCGGCTGCCTGGAGTGCCCGTGGACGTGCTGCCTTTAACGTCGCGGGAGAATGCCAGCGTGGTGGATTTGATCGCGCCAAATTCTTTAAGCAAGGGCGCGACGGCTCGAGCGACGGCGGTGATTGGGCTGTCCAGGGCGGCTCGAGTGCGAATTTTGCCAAGCCTCAATGGTGCGCCTTTGCCCGTGCAAACCCTGACTTTGCCGGCGGGTCGCTCGAGTGTCGGGATTGATTTTATTGTGCCTGACCCTGGCGAGGCGGCGCTGGCGGTCAGGATCGAACCGAATTTTGATCAACCGAAGCTTGACGACAGCAAAACCCTGAGTTTGCGCGTCGAGGGGCGCGGCAACGTGCTGGTGATCGGTGATCCCGCCATGGTCAAACTCTTGCGCGGTCAGGGTTTTGTGGTGCGCGAAGGCACACCTGCCAGCATCCTCGAGCCGTTATCTGCCAGCGCGATCATCATTCGGGGTGCGGCAACGGATTACTCGCGGGGGCAATTGCAGTTGCTCGAGCGGTTTGTCAATGATGGCGGCGGTCTGATGTTCACGGGGGGTAAAAAAAGTTTTGGTTTGGGCGGTTGGGCGCGTACCAGACTGGAAGAGTTGATGCCCGTCGCCAGCGATTTGCGCACGCGGGTTGATGTGCCGCTGGTCGCCATGGTCATGATTGTGGATCGCAGTTTGTCAATGATGGGTTCGAGCGGCAACGCGCAAAAACTCGAGTTGGCGCTCGAGGGGGTCAGCAACGTGATTGAACTGGCGAATCCAAAGGATTTGCTGGGTTTGATTACCTTTTCGGACACGGCAAAATGGGTGTTTAAACCGATTCGTGCAACCGACAACAACAAGTTGCAAATGATTCGGGCGGTGCAAGATGTGCAACCCGAGGGCGGCACGATCCTCGAGCCTGCCTACCGTCAGGCGATTCAGGCATTACAGGAGCGAAAAGCCTCGATCAAACACATTATTTTGCTGACCGACGGACAACTTGCCGATAGCGAGGAAAGCAATCCCAACCCGCCGAATTTTCCAGGCATGGCGAAAGCCGCCAGCGACGCGGGCATCACCACCTCGAGCATCGCGGTTGGTTCGGACGCCGACGTGCCGCGTTTGAAAGCGATTGCCAAGGCGGGCAAGGGACGGTATTACGAGGCGCTGCAAATCGACACGTTGCCAAGAATTTTTACGACTGAAGCTTTAACGGCAACCCGTAGCGTGGTCAGGCTCGAGGTTTTCAAACCGACCTTGGTGCGTCATCCTTTGGCGAGGGTCTCAAGCCGTCCGCCCGCTTTGAGCGCCTACATTGCCACGACTTTGCACCCAGAAGCCGAAGCGATTCTGGTGGGTTTGGACCGCGAACCCGTGCTGGCAGTGACCCGCAAAGGTTTGGGACGCACGGCTGCCTTCACCGCCGACCTCTCGAGGAACGATGCCTTCACGCGCTGGACAGAGCTGCCAAACCTGCTCGGCACGATCACACGTTGGCTCGAGCTTGCGCCGACACCGTACTCACTTTCAGTCTCTGGCGATGGTGGCAGCGCGATTGTGGACGCGGTGGACAGCAACCGTTACCTGAACAATCAACGCCTCGAGTTGCGGGTGGGCGGCAAGAGTTTGAACATGACCCAAACCGCGCCAGGACGTTACGAGGCGCAAATTCCCAAAAACACCACGGGCAGTCTGGTGCTTGTAAAATCTGGCGCGGTGCTGGCACGCACGAGCTTGCAAAGCAAAAACCGTGAACTCGAGATTGGCGGTGGTTTAGAGAATTTACGGCGTATCGCACAAGCTTCGGGTGGGCGGATGCTCGAGAATTTGAACGGGTATGAAGCCAGCCGTAAAACCTCGGGGTTCTCGCTCGCACCGTGGTTAGCGGTTTTGGGGGCGTTGTTGTTGGTGCTCGAGTTGGCGTACAGGCGTTTTCGGTTATGAACTGGTAGGGTGCGCCGTGCGCACCGTGAATCACGTGCTGTTGGTGCGCGAGGCGCACCCCACAGAACTTATCAAGATTTACAAGCAAACATTGGCTTGCACGTTGTCCGGTATCGGGTACAACTGCGATTTGCCGTTACCAACTCGGTATTTCACCACGGGTTGCAAAAACACCGCCTCGAGCTTGGCGTTCGATCCTTTTTGGCACAACAACTTTTCTTGAAACGATGCGGCGACCACGGCGGCAGAAAATCCTTTCCCTGGCTCGAGTTTCAAGTTCAGGTTGCTCGAGTTGGCAAAGTGTGATCCTGTGGGCAGCGCGGTGGCGTTGTTGGTTTTTGACCATGCCTCGAGTTTGGAAAACCATTTCGGGTCGTAATTTGGATTTAAGAGAATTTGGTTGGTGCTGGCGGTTTTGGGGGCGTAAATCAGTTGTTCGACATTCACAGTTTGGGCGCTGTCGTTGAACATGTTGATGCTTAAAAACAAGCGTTGATTTGGGATTTGTTCCATGACTTCAAAGCTGATCTCGTAGTCTTTTTTGGGTTTGAGGTACAAAATTCGGCTGGGTCCAACGTAAATTTTTTGAGTCACGTTTTTGCTGTCCGTCACAACAACCGAATCAAATTCGGCGTCCATGTTTGGTTGAATTTTAAATTCCAGCTCGAGTAAATCTTTGCCAAATGCGGTCAAGTAATCCCAGTGTTTTAAGCTTAGACCTGGGACGCGCACAGTTTTAAACTCGAGTTTTTGGATGCGTTCAAAATAAACCTGTACAGGGTCGCCTGTTTCAAAACCGTAAAGTAAGTACATGCGAGGCTCGAGAATTTGTTTGTTTGGACTCGGGCTTGCCGAGGCATTGAATGCCAGTGTCAGCAGCACGCAAGCCAAGCGTTTCATGTTCAGTCGCTCGAGTTGCGACGAATGATGGTGACGCTGGCGAAGGCGACAAATGTGAACAGCAGGGTTAAGAGGGCGATGCCGTCAAATTTAAAATTTCCAACAAAAATACTGCCCAGAAACGAACCGCCAATTAAGTTTCCACCTGCCAGAAAAATGCTGTACAAGCCGACGACCACGCCTCGGTCTTCGGGAAAATCTTCTGAAATATCGGCAAGGTACGCCAGTGCGACGGGCGTAAATCCAGCTTGGAAAAACGCGCCGATCAAGAGCAGCAAGAACCATCCTCGAGCGTAAAATTGGCTGAATCCCAGGTTGATGTTAAAGCCAAACTCGAGTCCCCATTCTGGGTGATTGAGTACGAACATGCAGATGCTCAGCCACAGCAGTCCAAAGCCTGCGTAAAGCATCGGGGTGCTGCGGCGCTCGGTCGAGCGCGAACCGTAGTACAAACCTGCCAGGAACACCACGCCGAACGCACCGAGCACCAAGCTGATGCCCGCACCCGTGAGCGACCCAACCAGGGCTTGACCCGCGACGCTCGAGTTTTTACCGGCGTACAACTGGTTTTGGACGTGTACCAACCACAAACCGATGACACCGGTGGCGGCAACCCAGGCTGGCATGAAGCGCAGTAAGCGTTTGCTCGAGAGCACACGAATGTAATCCGAGAATTTGCGACGGTGTTGGATGCGCAAGCCCACATTGGGCAAGAAAAACCAGAAAACCATTGCGCCCAGCAAATAAATCCCTGCCAGAATCGGGTAGCTCGAGGTGTGAAACGCATCCCAGACCCGAGGTCCGAGCACCGTGCCGCCGAGCAGCAGTCCGAACAGGGTGGCAATCTCGAAGAATGCCATGATTCGACCTCGGTATTTGGAACCGTCGGTCAGGTCGGACAAATACCCCAGGGTGGCGGGGGCGGCAGCGCCAGCCGAGACGCCTTCGATCAGGCGAATCAAGAACAACACCAGCAAACTCGAGCTTAACGGATAGAGCAAAAGCGCAACCGCACCCAGTAACGGCGCGGCAACCAAAAAGATTTTACGCCCCACGCGGTCTGAGAGCGCCCCAAAGACGGGTGCGAGCAGCAACTCGGCAATGTAGTAACCCGCCGCGACAAAAGCCACCTCAGCGCCTTCAGAGCCTAAAGATTTTAAGTACAAGCCCAAGCTCGAGAGTGCCACGCCGCCAGCGAGGCGCAGCAATGCCGTGCCAATCAAAACCGCGATTGCGGCACGAATCAATTCAGAACGTGGCATGGAATGGTTGAGCGGTTGATCGACTGGAGGATTCACACGTTTGCATATCCTAACCGTTTGGGCATGGTGTTGTAATACTTTAAAATTCACAATTCGCTCGAGTTGCCATAAACCGTTAGGATGTAGGGCATCATGAAGCCCTCCCCTTCTCCTTTTGAAACCGCCTTTGAACATGCCGCCATTGGCATGGTGGTGGTTGGCAGCGATGCCAACGCGCTCGAGGTTAATGCCGCATTCGAGCAGCTTTCGGGTTTTTCGGATACACAATGGCGTTCGCGTTCAATGGTTGACCTGGTGCATCAAGACGATGCGGCGAAGCTCAAAGATTTGCTGCATCAGGGTGGGGTTTACGAGTTACGCCTGTTGCGTCACGACGGACAGTTGTTCTGGGCAAGAGTCACCGCCTCCAAAGCCGTGGATGCGCAGAGTATTTTGACCTTTGAAGACATTTCAGATCGCAAACGCGCCCAGGACGAACTCGAGTATATTTTTTACTACGATGCCTTGACGGGTTTGCCAAACCAGACGATGCTCAAAAAGCATATTGAAACAGTCATCAACAACACCCGTCACAGGCTCGAGCCTTTATCGCTGGCGTTTATTGATTTGGACCGTTTTAAACTGGTCAACGACACCCTGGGGCATGACGCGGGCGATGCGCTGCTGGGGATTGTCACCAAACGATTAAAAACTTGTTTGCGCAGCACGGATTTGCTGGCACGCATGGGTGGTGACGAATTCGGCATTCTGATGCTCGGCGACCGCGAGTACGTGACCCGAGTGACCCGCAAGGTGCTCGAGAGTTTCAATCAACCGTTTTATTTGAATGGACATGAGGTGTCGATCAGCGCCTGCATGGGCGTGGCGAACTTCCCAAGCGATGCCGAAACCACCACCGATTTGATTGCACGGGCTGACCTTGCCATGTTCCGCGCCAAAGAGACAGGGCGCGGACGCGCCAGGTTTTTTGCCAGCGATCACGACCATCACGAACTCGAGATACTCGAATTTGAAGCCCAGTTGCGCCGGGCGCTCGAGCGTAACGAATTGGAAGTCTTTTACCAACCGCAGTTTCATTTGGGCGAGGAACGCCTGATCGGTTTTGAAGCCCTGGTGCGCTGGCATCACCCAGAACGTGGTTTGGTGCTGCCAGACCGTTTTATTGGACTTGCCGAAGCCAGCGGTTTGATCGTGCCGCTCGGGGCGCTGGTGCTCGAGACAGCCTGTTTACAAACCGCCAAATGGAACAAGGCAGGACACGATTTTAAGATTGCCGTCAACCTTTCAGCCGTCCAACTCGAGAACACTGACTTGGTCGCCAATGTCTCGAACATCTTGGAGCGCACTGGTTTGTCTCCAAAGCAGCTCGAACTCGAGGTCACAGAATCCCAGGTCATGTCCAGAGACACCACCCCCGAGAACATGATGTTTGAAATGCGTAAAATTGGTGTGCGTTTTTCAATTGACGATTTTGGCACGGGATATTCCAACTTGGTGCGCTTGCAGCGCCTGCCACTGGACATGCTCAAAGTGGATCGGGCGTTCACCTCCGGCATTTCTGCCAACCGCAACGACGCCATCCCTTTGGTGCAAACCATCATCGCCCTGGCGCACAACCTCGGTCTGGAGGTCCTTGCCGAAGGGGTCGAAACCCAGTATCAACTCGAGAAGCTGCATTTTCTGGGTTGCGATCAAGCCCAGGGTTACGTGTTCGCGCCGCCATTGCCCGTTGGTGATGCGACTGCTTTAATTCAAAAGCGCTGAGGCATTTTGCACTGCCGCTCATGAATGTTTAAGTGTTTGTCGCAGCCTGCAAAACCGATCCAAAAGCGTTGATGTGCTTTGCCACCTCTTCGGCGCGGGTCATGATTGGCACATGACCCGTCCCGACAACAACCTCGAGTTTGGCATTGGGTAAAACCGTACTCAACCACTGCGCCGACTCGAGCGGCGAAATCGTGTCCAA
>JAYTKL010000092.1:0-1468 GCA_043730305.1 Deinococcales bacterium
TCATTTTCTTTCTCCTTGATCTTCCCGAATAGGTATTTTATAGGCTCGGGTTGATCTTCTTGTAGGGCTGTTCCTTTTGGAACTCAGTTATCTTAGCAGCACAGACTTACCGATTTCTTACAAAACCCGCATTGCCTTCAGGGACGTAAATCTGGGGGTTATTTTGATTAATTCTTGCCAAAATAATGAACACGAAATTCAAAATCTCGAGGAAATCTTGGGCATATTTCTCGAGCGCAGAACAGGTTTCAATCCTAGTGAGAAAGAATGCGATTTTAGTTGACTTTTCATAATGGTGAGTCTAAACTCACCATATGGCTGCAATCGCCTATCTTTACCTTCCCAAGCGCCTCGAGAATCCATATCCACCACTGGTTCAAGACCTGATCGAACTCAAACATTCTGGACATCACGATTGCATTTTGCAAATGGTTCGGATGGTCGCTGACTTAAAAAACCACGGCACAGACTCGAGATTCTTTAAAGGCTTAGGCGGTCCGCTGGTTGAACTGAAATCGCGTTCTCGAGGTGGTGACAAAGGCGGTGCGCGAATTTATTTGTTTCGTGGTTTGAATGACACTTTTTTCTTGTGCCGAGCCGAATGCAAGCATGAAACCCAAGCCGATGCGGTTTTGCTGGCAGATACCGCCGAAATTGCCAGCGCTTACCGTGATGGTTGCTGATCTTCCCACGCCGTGAATGGCGCGGAGGCGAAAGGAGTCAAAATGAAAAAACTTCGTAACCTAGAAAAACTTTCCCCTGACCGCCGTGCTGCGCTTGAAGCCATGCTAAGTTTGCCAGAAGGCGCGATTATTCCAAAGATTGTGCAACCAGTTTTGGAAGCCAATCCCGATGATCTCGAGATGACCATTGAAGAGGGTGTCTTGGCTTTAACAATTGGCGAATTGCTCGAGCAAGCACGTTTTGAGCGTGGCGTGGGTGTGCGTGAGTTGGCAAGGCGTTTGAATCTTCATCATGCTCGGGTGGTGCAACTCGAGGATGCAGGGCGGGGTCGTCCTGAGAATATGGAAGTGCAATCGTTGGCGCGTCAGGCAAAAGCACTGGCATACCGTGTACGCATTGTGCTCGAGCCTGAAGAGGGTGGACGAAGCCTTGAGGCAAGGCTGGGATAATCTTTTAGGCTGAATTGATCCCAAACTATTTTGAGGGTTTCTCGAGCCTCAAAAAGCGGACAGCACCGTTGCTGTCCGCTCGAGAATCCTATGAAATACTGTGTTGACGCGATAAGTTGACTGGGGAATTAAAGTGCGTCTTCTAAATCTGGTGCAACATTTGGAACGGCTTGCAAAGCGGCAAGGAATTTTTGACTAGAACCTCGTTTTGCGCGTTCTTCAAGAATGGTTTGAGTCTCGAGGGCGCTAAGTTTTTCTGCCACAGCCGTGGCGATCAGGGTGTTTAAACTGATACCTTCGCTTTCAGAAAGTTTTTTCAGTTCGGTATGAACGGT
>JAYTKL010000093.1:0-16238 GCA_043730305.1 Deinococcales bacterium
GGACTGTCTTTGACTGTGGTCGTGACCATGCCAATTTTGGGAGCGCTCGGACCAAGCCCAGCCCTTTGCCGTTGCGCCTCGAGCGCCGCCTCTTTGGTCAGCAAATACGTGTGACCATCTTTTAATTCCTCGAGCATCTGCACAATGATCGGCGTTGCCGCCGTGAACGGACATGACTCGCCCAAATCCTTACACGCCAAATCAAGTTCGGGTTGATACTTGGCGTTAAAATTCTGGTAATCGGCACTGGAATACCCGTTGTACTGCACCGCCAAATAATACGTGGCTTGGTTGAACAAATCCTGTGCCGGACTGGCAAAAGCCAAACTCGAGATTGAAAACGCCAGGGTTAAAACAGGTTTTAACAATTTCATTGAAGACCCCAAACCGCATTCTTCGCCAACTCGAGCACAGAATTGCTGGCACTTGAAACTCGAGCCTTGGGCGCTTCAAACCAGAAACGCTTTTGAACCTCAGGATTGACACGCAAGGTTTTTGGAGAGTTGCGCACACCCAACTCCTGAAGCGCCCGTTCCATCAGGTTGTCACGACCCGTAAAGACAAAACCCTCGAGATCGTCCTTGATGAAAACACTTGGTGTGACCTTGTCTGGGTACACCGTGCCGTCCAAATGAAAACTTTTAACGACCGTGATTTGCAAACCGCCACCGTTGATCAGGTTAAAAAGACGTGTTCCGGTATTGCCAACCCCTGCGGTTCGTTCACCAATCACCACACCGCGCTTGGCGTATTGCACGTCGCTGGCAAAATACTCGGAGCACGACGCCGAATTTTCGTTAACCAGCACCGCCAGCTTGCCCGTCCAAAGTTGCGAATTTTCGATTTGATAGACCTTGGTTTCCTTGCCCTTTTCATCGACTTGATAGACGCCGCCGTCGCGGTACAAATCTTGAAAACGTCCAAAACGCGACTCGCGCAAACGCCCGTAATTGCCCACAAAAGCACCCGCCCCAGCCAAGCATTCGGTGCTGACCCCGCCCGGGTCATTGCGTAAATCCACGACGATTGCAGCGACTTTGCGATCAATCGCGCGTTTGATCAACTCATGGAATTTCGGCGCGGTTTTGGCAGGACCAACAAATTCAGGAATCACAATCCTTGCCACGCCACCACCAACGCTCATGTACGGCAAACTGCTGACCACCAACTTGCGTGAAGGCACGGTCAACTCGAGCAAGTTGCGCTCATCACGCAAAACACTCAGGCGCACATCCTGCCCGGAAGCATCGGCTGCCAGCAATAACTTGCGCACGACCGCCAAATCACGACCAAAGGCTTGCTGATTGATCGCAATAATTCGGTCGCCTCGAGCCAAACCCGCACTCGCCGCACCAGAACCCTCGAGCACATCGTAAACCCGCAAGCCATAACCTTTTTCGTCGCTAAACGGAATCGGAATAAAACCCATCGTGACCTGCTCGTTGCTGTTTTCGCCCGTGGTGCTGCTGACAAAATCCTCGGCGGCATCGGGCGCAAGATAATTCGTGTGCTCATCACCGATCTCTTCGACCATCGCTTGAATCAGCGGCACGGCAACGTCATACGCACAATTTTGACGCTGCACAAAACACGATAAATCCAGTTGCTTCTGGTACTTTTCAACAAACGCCGCACTGTTCGGGTCAGTGCCCGAGAAACCATGATAATTGAACGACAAATAATACGACGCCTGATCAAAAAGGCTTTGCGCTGGCGCATTCTCGAAAGCTTGAGCGTCTACCCTAGCCAAACCAATTAACACGACCATCATCAACACAAACGCGGGTTTCTTCATGAATTCCTCCAAAACATTTTTTAAGTCTAATCCCGCGTCGGTGAGAAGACAGTTCATCAGACACCAAAGGGCTTCACACAACCTGCATCAACAAAAAAATCTCGAGCTTGAACAGACAAGCTCGAGATTCTGGCATTCAAAACATTATGATGCTTTGTAACCAAACACGTCCAATGCCTTCTCAAGCATCAAGTCGCGTCCAGATTTCATCAGTTCCTCGAGATCACCTTTGACCTCATAGTTTGGCGTGACAAAATCAGGAAGTGGCGTGCCGTTCGCATGAACCGTGCGAATGTGGGTAATTTCAATCGCACCCTTATCCACCAAAGGACTGGGGAACGTACCCGTGTTGGCAATGCCGTAGGTTTTTTCACCAATCACCACACCGCGTTTGGCGTACTGCACCGCATCCGCCGCGACTTCTGCACCCGATGCGCTTTCCCCGTTGACCAGCACCGCAATTTGACCACGGAATTTCACGGGTTTGTTGATTTTCAGCGTCAAGTACGATTCGGGATCGCTCGAGTCCAGATAAAATAAACTGCCCGCACGATACGAAAATTCTTTACGGTCATACCGCGTGTTGTACGCCAAGGTCACATCGGGCATAAACGCACTGATGCCCGCCACGGTTTCGGTGACAAAACCGCCGCCATTGTCGCGCATGTCAACAATCACCGTTTGAATGTTGTAAGCGAGGGCTTGCGCAAACAAATCATGCAATTTTTGCGCCGTGCCGCGCGTGTTAAACGACGGCAAATTGAGCACCGCGACGCCAGCAGGCAGATTTGGCACACGCATCCAGTACGGAAATTCGCCCGCCGAAAAATTCTTACCCTGCATGGATAGCTCGAGTGGCTTGCCCGACCGCAAAATTGAAAGCGTAAACGGTTTACCACTGCGTACAAAACCCGTCAAAAACGCCCGACTGGTAGTTTCTTGCTTGGCAAATTCGGCACTTTTCGGATCAAGTTTTTCATCGACGCTCGGGAAAGGTTGCTTGTCAATGGCAGTCACACGATCACCACGCAACAAACCAGCCTCGAATGCCGGACCACCACTGACCACTTTTTCAATCACGTAATCGCCACTGCCAGCAATACGGTTGTATTGAATCCCGATTCTCAAGGTGCTCGAGACTTGACCCGATTGCTCTTGTCGGGTTTGCTCGAACTCTTCAGGCGTCAAATAATACGTGTGACCATCGCCGAGTTCGTCAATCATCTGATAAATGATTTCCCGCGCAACCGCAAACTCACAGGTATCCTTTTTGGTCGCACACGCCTGATCTAAGAGCGCCTGGTACTTTTTGATGTGCGCCGCCAAATCGAGTTTGGAAAACCCGTTGTAATTGATCTGCATGTAAATTTTGACTTGATGAAATAAATCCGTTGCAGGACTGGCAAAAACCGTACTTCCAAACAACACCGTGAGCACCACCAACAACCATTTTGCTTTGATCTTCATGGTTAACAGTTTACAATCAAAAACCAAAAAAACGATGGTCAAACTCGAGCAACAAAACTTCGAGCAATAAAAATCTGGTTAAACCCTAAGAACCACTGTCCCACAAAGGAACGATGCTGGCGGCAGCAATGCGTTTCTCGAGTTGGAGATCAAAAGTTAAGAATTTTAGGTCGTTTGATAAAGATTGAAACGTTACGGCTGTCGCCACATGAATGGCGTCACAACCCTTGAGTAAATGCGTGTCAGCCAGTGCGCCAGCCAGCAATGCCAGTGCGTCGTTGACCTCTAAGGTTTGAATCGTTGACCAGTCACGATCAAAGTCTTGTACCGCTTGAAGGTATTCGCGTTTGGTGATTCGTTTGTTGTGGTGCAAAGCCTTGAAGGCGGCACGAACTTCGCTGTAGGTGATTGGGCTGGTGACAATTTCGCTGGCTGCCTCTATCGCCTTGCGGGTCAAAAGCGCGTCATTGGGGTTGTCATTCGCGTACAACGACACCAAGGCATTGCTGTCAATATAAAGTTTCACCGCCGACCATCACGAATGATGTCCAGCAAACTTGGACCAACACCCCGAATCTGAACGGATTGACTCGAGCCTTTGGGTTTACCAGTGGTTTTGCTTGGCTTTGCCGTTTTAGCCGCATTGGCGACCAGCGCAGCAAAATTTGGGGTTTGCGGTGACTCGAGATTTGTTTTGCTGGGTTTTTCAGGGCTAACCTCGAGCAGATCATTGATGGTGACAGTTTCACCCGTGATTCGCTCCAACGCCCCCAGCACCTGCCCTATCGTTTGAAGGTCAATTCGTTGGGCGGGTTTTTTGGCAAGGTCATACACCGTGTTGGCAGCCAATAAACCCGTTGTTTCTTTGACCACACGGTAAGCGCTGATCGCATGATGTTCCAAAAATTTGTTCAGGTTCAAACGGTAAATCATACTCCGAGTATAACATACTGCGAATAGTAGTAAGTCTTTTGAACATTTTAAAGATTTACCGAGCTGGTAACTCGAAGTTTGAAGTCGGTTTTTCTCGGGCTTCAAGATCAGATTGCACTTCCAAAACCGTCACTCGAGCATTTTCGGAATCCCCACGTTTGAACGCAACCGCTTCTTGTAAACCTTGCAAAATTCCATTCACCACTTCATCACGACTCGAGGTTTTGCGCATAACGCAATTGTACGCGGTGATAAAAAAATGGCAACCCGAAAAAGGTTGCCATTTCTCTCGAGTTTTAAAACTTACTGCAAGTTCGCGTTGTGTTGCACCATCTCGAGGTTGCCCGAAACTTTTTGGAACACCGAATCCATGAGGCTCGAGCCAGTCAAATCTGGCAGTGGTGCGAGGGTGTAACTGGTGACGGTGGCACTGGCTTTCGCGCCGAAATACTCGAGCGATTTTTGCAAGAGTTGATCGATACCAGTGTTGAACAAATTAAATTCGGCATTTGGAGTAACAATGTCAGGAGTGACGCTCGAGGGCAGCGGTGCGCCGTCCGCCCAGAAGGCACGAACTGTTGGGAAGGCTGCCGCCCCGCCGTTAATTAAACCAAATCGGGCGGTGTTGGTGTTGCCAATACCGAGCGTTTCTTCACCAATGATTGGACCACGTTTGGTTTTTTGGATTCCACTGGCAAAATACTCACAAGCAGAAGCACATCCACTGTTGACCAGCATGGCAATCGGTCCTTTGAAAAGCGCTGGATTGTCAAGTTTTTGACTTCCAAGTTCAACACCTTGCAGATTGGAAACTGAGTATTTGCCATTGGAATAACGTTCTTCAGTGGTGCGTTGTTCTGCGCTATAACGCGGGACACGACGAATGACAGCAGGATTTTCGACAAAAGCCCCAACAGATTTCAAGCTCTCAGCACCCAACCCACCACCATTGTCGCGTTGTTCAATCACAATCGCTTTAACGTTTTTAGCAATGGCTTCATTGACCAAAGCATGAACTTTTGTGGCTTGCCCCTCGAGAAACCAAGTCCGGATGGTCAAAATTCCAATGCCGTCCGAACGTACCGAGAGCGTTGGGAAATCTGCCGTTTTGATGATCGCGCCCGTCACGACAATATCAAGCTTTTGACGTTCTGAACCACGAACGATTTTCATGGTCACAGGTTGCATGGCGCGAACAAGTTTGGTGAAGGCAGCTTGTTGATCGCTGGCGGTTTTGGCATCGGGAGCGCTGGCAAAAAGAACGTCGTTAAAACCAACCCAACGATCACCAATCTTCAAACCTGCCGCTTCGGCTGGCGAACCAGGCACGACATTGGTAACCAGTCGATCAAAAATTTGTTTGCTGGTTAAATTACCCTGGTCGTCACGTTCACAAACCCCTGTCGGAGTATCACAAAATCCCCTTGAGGTAATGCCAACCCGAGGCACAGGTGACGTTCCACCACCACCAATGCTCGAGCTTTCTTCGGCAACGGCGGCAGCACTCAGGTAATAAGCATGTGGGTCATCCAAATCAAATTCCATTTGCGCAATGACAGGTTCGGCTTTTTCGTAAGCACAATTTGCCATGTCATCCGCACAGGCTTTGTCGAGCAAGGGCTGATACTTTGCCGTGTGCTCTTTCATGTTGACCGTACTTGGACCCCAGTATTGCGTCTCGAGGTAAAATTGAGCTTGTTCAAAAACATCTTGGGCTGGGCTGGCAAACGCCAAGCTCGAGGTTGCAATCAGACCTGTCAAAATCAAAATAAAACGTGATTTCATTTATTTCACCCCCAAAATGGAATAGGCTTTCTCGAGCGCTGGGTCTTTACCCGCCGCCAACATGGTCAAATCTTCGGGAATGCTGACATCTGGTGTGACCGCCATTGGGAATGGCGTGCCGTTTAACGCCAGAATACGGTCACTCGAGACGTTCAAGAAAGTGCCGTTCGCCAGTGCGGTGTCGCCAACACTGACATCCAGGCTTGGCAAGCCGCCACTGACGCCGCCGGCTCCTGCGGTCATGTCGCCCACAATCTGGGCGCGTTTGGCATTTTGAAGTAGTTGCGCGGTGATCTCGCCCGCGTGAACGGTGTACTTGTTGACCAGCACAACCAGATTACCCTTCCAAAGTTGGGGTTTGTCGAGCTGCCCGACTGGGCTTTTGTTGCCCGCTTCGTCCTCGCGCACGATCTGATTGGCTTGCATGGTAAAGGTTCTCGAGCCTTTGAAGAAACGATTTTGGTATTTTAAGCCCACGCTTTCCATGAAGGCTCTGGCGGTCAGCATGGCTTCGCTGTCAAAACCTGTTCCCGAATCGCGCAAGTCGAGCACAATGTTTTTTAAGCTGTCGTTGTTGGCTTTGCGTACGAGGGTATGGACTCGGTTGGCGACTTGGTCGCCCCAGTAAAAGTCTTGCACCCGTATGACCATCGTGTTCTTGGGCGCTGTCAGCAAAGCAAATGGTCTGGCAACTTCTTCGACCACGGCTGGCGTGACCTCAATCTTTTGGGCTGCACCCGCACGCGTAACCTCGAGCGTGATGGCTTTGGCGTCAAGTTCGGCGCTTTTTAACACCTCGAGCGTGGCAGGTTTGCCGTTGATGGTTTTGATGACATCGCCGCGTTGCACACCTGCCAGCATGGCTGGTTCGCCGTTGTTGGCTCGAGCCACAAGTAGCCCAGTCGTGTAGGCTCTGGTTTGCACACCAATGACTGGGGTGCTGCTGCCTTTGCCTTCGGTGAAACGTTCAAAGTCGTTGTCAATCACTTCAACAAACGGGTCTTTGAGGTCAGAAATGATTTTTTGAACAATCGGCATGGCTTTGTCATAACCACATTTAGCGTCCGTACCGCACGCCTGGTCAAGTTGCGGTTGATAGGTTTTACGCAACTCGCGGAAGTTCGGAACTTTGGTTGGACCCGAGTAGTAAAATCCAACATAAAATGTGGCTTGGTCAAATAAATCTTGCGCGGGTGACGCAAATGCAGCCCCAAAAACGCTGGTGGTCGCGGTTGCGAGTGCCAAAAGAACAGCTTTCTTTCGCATGGTTTCTCCTTTTGAGATATACGCCTTTAGGATAACTCGAGTTCAGCGTTTCAGAAAGTGATTCGGGTTTAGGTATCTCGAGCAGAACGCTCATGGTCATGACGAATTTGTGCCAAAACACTGAGAGATACCTGAGATTAACGACGGCGTTTTCTGGGCTTAAAACCAGAACCCATGTCGGGCGCGACACCATCGGCTATTAAATGCAACCATTGCGAAACGTAATAACCTGCCGTCAGCGCAAGTAGCGTGTTCCGAGCCACTTCGGGTTTGCGCCAGAAATTCTTGAACGACATTAACAAATCAAAAATTGGACCTCGGGTCACACCCTCGAGTTTGAACTGTAAGATTGGATCGCGCAAAAAGTACACGGGTAACGCCAGCAGCAACACCAAGTACAACAAGCGCGTGAGTGGTCCGACCAACCAAGAATGGCTGATCCCACGGTGACTGAAAACCCAACCGTAAGGCACCCACAAAAACCCCAACCAACCCCAATTGTTCTTGATTGAAACGTGCTGCTCGGCTAAATCCAAATCTGGGGACAGCAAAAACGTTCCCGCCACGAACGCCCCCGCGAACGCCAGCACCGCACCCGGCTCGAGTTTGAAAAAGTGATTCGTGTGCGCGTAGCTGTACGCGCCTGAAATCGCAAGCAAACTGAGCGTGTTGATGGCATTGTGAACTTTACCAGACGGCATCACTCGAGATTATCACGGGTTGACTCGAGAGTTACAGGCACGGTCTTGCCCCTCTCATCCCCAACCCTTCTTACCCCCTTACAGCAGCACCTGTCTTGATGCCAAACATGCACCTGACGGGCGGCATCGCTTCGGGCTTGGGGCGCTTCTCTCCAAGGAGAGAAGGGAGTTTAAGTTTTTTACAGGTGTGGTTCGAGATTTTTAGTTTTCCTTTCATAATGAGGTGGCGAGGCTCGAGGGTTAAGTTTTGAGATTCTCGAGTGCCATTCTTGCAGCCGATAAAGCGCTCGAGGCACGGTTAAAAGTGGCTTCTGGGAATGTTTGCCTGATGGTTTCCTCGAGCACTGGTGAGACGTTGAACACACCGCCAGAAAATACGATTGGTAGTTTCTCGAGTTTAAACCGCATGTTCTGGGCAAGGTTGACGAGTGAATGCGCGGCTTGGGTCAGGACTTCTTGAGCGTCGGTGCTGCCCTGATTAACGGCAATGCCAACCATTGGCGCGAGACTGGCAAGGGCTTGGCGTCCTCCACCGTAAGCAAAGCTGCGCACGGCATCCCAGTCAGTGCTACCAATTTGCTCAAAAATAATTCTCGAAAGCGGGTCTGGAATGCCACGCTCGAGCCTGAACAGCGCGAGTTTGAGGGCTTCGCGTCCAATCCAGAAACCCGCACCTGCGTCGTCAATCAAAAAACCGTAACCGCCAGATCGCAACACGCTGCCGTTGGTTGCAACGTGGTAGGCAATCGAACCTGTGCCCGCATAAATCAGAATGCCAGCACCTGGGGCAAAATTGGCACGGTACGCCAAATCCATGTCGTTCATGACCTGAACTTGTTCGGGTACAAGCTCGAGAAATACAGCCATAAAATCCCGAAATTCTGCCGCGACCTCCAAGCTCAAACCCGTAATCCCAGCCGTGACCGCCGCAATCTGAAATGGTTTGACACGCGCCATTAACTTCTCGAGAATCGCAAAATTTGCGGCTCGAGATTCGGCAGTAAAAACATGCCCACTGAAAGGGTCAAAAGTTCCAGTCTCGAGCACCAAACCTCTTACATTCATGACCACGAATTTGCTGCTGCTCGCCCCAACGTCAATGCCCAGGGCGTTCATAGACTGTCTGGAACTTCTTTGGCAAAACGTTTGGTGATATCCACAGGACTGGTGATGGCAGTACCAATCACTACCGCACTCGCGCCAAGCTCGAAGGCATGACCGACCTCGAACGGCGTCCAGAACCGCCCCTCGGCAATCACGGGCACGCTGACACTTTGCGCAATCGCCTCGAGCGTCTTGAAGTCAGGTCCAACAGTTTTGTTTTTTGCCGTGTAAGGCGTGTAACCCGACATGGTCGTGCTGACGTAATCCGCACCCAGTTTCGCCGCCGCGACCGCGTCCAAAATCGTGCTGCAATCCGCGAACACCCGCAAACCCAATTCGTTCTGAATTTTTGGAATCAACTCCTCGAGGGTTTCACCGCCAGGACGAGGGCGCGGCGTGGCATCGAGCGCAATAATGTCCGCGCCCGCATCGGCAAGCACTTGAGCACTCTCGAAGGTCGGGGTGATGTAGACCTCAAAACCTTCAACCCAAAGCTTGTTGAGACCAATAATCGGCGCGTCTGTCACTTCACGAATGGCATGAATGTCCTCCACGCCATTGGCTCTAATTGCACCAGCGCCACCTTGCAGCGCCGACAACGCCATTGCCCGCATGAACGTTGGTCCACGCATGGGATTGTCGTCGTAAGCTTGACAGGAAACAATCAAGCACGGAAAAACCAGTGGACGCGCATCGGAAATAGAGGAAATCGGCATGTTAACGCTACTAGATTACCCTATTCGGCTCGAGTAAGTGAAAACAATTAAACCTACAACCGCAAGCCTTCCGCCAAGCTCGAGAATTCTGCGGGTGTGCTGGCATAAGTTAACAAACTGATGTACGGCAATGCCGCCTGCATCCCTCGAGCGGTGGGTTTAAATTCTGGATGTGATGCCAGCGGATTAAGCCAGATCACACCCGCGCTGCGGCGTTTGATTTCCTTCATGGCATTCTCGAGCACGTCCACTTCGCCAACGTCCAGACCGTCGCTCGAGATAAGAACAACCGTGTCTGGTGTTAACACCCTGCTGGCGTGTTCGCGCACAAACACGCGCAAACTCTCCCCTATTCGCGTGCCGCCGCCCCAAGCGTTTGCCATGTTGCTCAACTCGAGCTTGGAGCGTTCTTGAACGAGTCCACGCAAATCCCTGGTGACATCTTTGAGTTCTGTAGAAAACGAAAACACATCCACCCGCCGTGAACGCTGCGCCAGCGCAAACGCAAATTGCAACACCGCATGGCTTGACTCGAGCATCGAACGGCTGCCATCGAGCAGCACCACGATGCGCGGATTGCGGTGCGGATGCCCCAACCAACGCGGGTGCAACGCATCGCCGCCCGTGCTTAAACTCGAGCGCATGGTGCGTCTGAAATCGAACCTCGAGCCTTTTTGCATGACCCGCCATTTTCTCGAGCGTCCCAGTTTTAACTTGTTCACCAGTTCGCTGGCAGCCCGGAGCATGGCTTCTAAACCGTCGCGCTCGATTTCTGGTGAACTGGTTTCTGCCGAAGCCAGACTGTATTTTGCCCGCATGACCATGTCGGTTTGCTCGGCGTTTTCATCGTCCTCTTCTGGCGTTTGACGCTTACTTTCACCCTCAAAATCTTGATCGTCCTGCTCGTTGTCGCTCGAGTTGTCCTTGACTTTTTCATCCGATTTATTCTTGGCTTCCTCGGCTTGTTGATTGTTTGGACGCTTGGGTTTTTCAGGCTCGAGCGGCGGTTGATTTTCTTGTGCCACGCCCAATGGTTTGGGGAAGAAAAAATTCTTGAACGCCTTATCAAAAACCTCCACATCCTCGAGCTTGGCGCACAACACCAACCGCAACGCATCCCGCGCCCTGGAAAGACTCGAGATGCCCAGAAACTCAAACGCCAGCAGCGCGTCTCTGACCTCGGCAGGACCCAGTTTAAAATCATGCTCGAGCCGCAACACCTCGCAGAAACCAAGGATGTTCTCAGGAAGGTTAGCGGCTGGGTAATAGGAACTCATCTGTATGCTTTTGACTTTTAGTTCTCCCCTGCAAAGTAGCGTTTCCGCCCGAAGCGCCGCAAGCCCGTCAGGTGCTATCTTTAAGCGGCAAGACAGGTGCGTCTTGGAAACAAGAAGGGGAGGTGGCTCAAGCGAAGCGAGAGACGGAGGGGTCGTGTGGCACTGGTTCGATGACTACGTTCTGCACGACCCCCGCCGCAAGCGGCGACCCCCTATTGCATAGGGGGTGACTTTTAACCTTACCTTTCTTACCTGACAGTGACATTCCCGTATCCAAAATCAGTCTCGAGTTCGGTTTTGCGGTTGCCAATGGCTTCATCCCAAATTGGGGAAAGCCTGTCAATTTTATTCTCGAGCAACGCCCAATCCTCACGGGCTTTGAGGATGCAGCCACGTGTCTGCTCGAGCGTGTGCTTGTCGAGGACATCGCGGTGCAGGCTCATGAGTGCCAAACCCCAGTCGAGGGTTTCGGCAACGCCTGGGACTTTGTGAAACGGCATGGCACGAAGTTCCACCATGACTTGCGCAATTTGTTGCGCCAAACGTTCCGAAATTCCTGGCAGTCGGGCGTGCAGAATCTTTTTCTCCTGCTCGAGGTTCGGGTAATTTTGCCACAGGTATAGGCAGCGCCGCCGCAGCGCGTCCGAAAGTTCACGGCTGCGGTTGGAGGTCAGAATCACGAACGGGCGATGCTTGGCTTTGATCGTACCGAGTTCTGGAATCGTAATTTGAAACTCTGCCAGAAGCTCGAGCAAGAAAGCTTCAAAAGCCTCATCGGCACGGTCAACCTCGTCAATTAAAAGCACGCACGGTTTGTCTTGGGTGATCGCCTCGAGAAGCGGACGTTTAAGTAAGAATTGATCCGAAAAAATTTGTGCCTCCCGAGCCTCGAGCGTGCTGGCATCGTTCTCGGTAAGGCGAATTCGGAGCATTTGCTTTGGGTAATTCCATTCGTACAACGCACTGCTCGAATCCAAACCCTCATAACACTGCAAACGAATCAAGCGTGTCTCGAGCGCATCGGCAAGAACCTTGGCGCTCTCGGTTTTGCCAACACCCGCAGGACCTTCGATCAGAAGCGGTTTTTGAATTACCATGACCAATTGAAGCGCCGTTGCAAATTCGTCCGAGGTGACATAACCCAAAGCCTGAAAACGGACTTTCAACTCTTCAAAACCCAAATCCATCACGAAGACACCACGTTTTGCGGCTCGAGGTAGGCACTCGGATTTTTCAGAAAACGCCGTTTGCAATTTGGGCAAGAAAAAAAGTACGTCACACCCTCGAGTTCGGTGAAATGAACAGCACTGGCAATCTCGATTTCCTCAGCATCCACGGGGCTGATGGCGTACCCTGGACGCTCGAGAGACAAACCGAAAATGGTTGAATTTTGTGTGGCGGCATCATCGCGTGGGGGCGAGACGCGTCTCGCCCCTACAACGTCAACGGCGTTTATTTCGCTCGAGACGTTTTGTTTTTCGGTACGATAAACATTGGCATCGAACGAACTCGAGTCCGTAAACATGGGCGTGTTTGAATCCCTTGCGGCAATGATTTCGGCAAGAATTGACACCGCGACCTCACCCGGTGTTTTGGCGTTGATGTCCAAACCGATTGGATTTCGAATCTGCGCGGTGAGGTTGGCATCCATGCCTTGAAGCTCGAGCAATTCCCGCACGGTCACAGCGCGTTTGCGACTGGCGAGCAAACCCACAAATCCCACGCGAGCATTCAGGATCAACTCGAGCACGGGTTCGTCGTAATGCCCTTGCGAGGCGATCACGGCTGCCATGCTCGAGCAAGTATTTTCGGGCAATGACTCGAGGTACACATTCAAATCTTGTAACGCCACCAGTTTGCACGGCGCAGCCTCAAGATCGCGCAATTCTTCACGGGTGACGACACGAACCACTTCATACTCGAGCATTCCGCCCAAAGCGGCAACGGCTTGCGCCACAGGCGTGAACCCTGCCACCAACAACACCCGAGCGCGGGTGTGAGGCTCGAGGTAAACATCTGCTGCACCCTCTGAAGCGCAAGTCATGGGAACAACAATGCTTTCGGCATCGGCAGCGTGTTGCAAAGTCTCGAGGGTCGCATCGGGACGAATTAAAACCAGTCTGGGCTTCCCCAAACGCAATGCCTCAAGCGCCTGTTTTCGCACGATTTCCCGAGAACACGACCCGCCCACAAAGCCTTCCATGCGACCATCGGCAAAAATAATGGCTCTGTCGCCAATGTGCGAACTGACCGGAGCGCGTCTCGAGACGACGATGGCAGTCGTAAAAGATTCCCCGTCGCGTTTGAGGCGTGAAAGACGATCAAAAAAATCGGGTGTGTTGGTCATAAGTTCCCTCGAGAAATCAATGAAAGCCGTACTGAAAAGCTTGATTGCCGCGCTCATTGTGGACTTGGGCGTTAAACGAAATAATAATCCGATCCTTATCACCATCGTAAGGCATGGCTTTGTGGTTTAACCACGATGGGAACACAATTAACGTGCCCTCTTCGGGGATCACATCAAAATTGCTGTCTTGCAAATAAGCGCTTCCCATGTCCATGTGCGCCCCGCCCAGCAAGCCCAACTGATGCCCGTAAAACCGTGTGATGCCGTTGCTCGAGCCTAAATTTGGGTGTGCGATTCGTTTCTCGAGTTCGTCTATTTGCACGTAATACACGCCCGACCACGAGCAATTGCCGTGGTTGTGAATGTCATGAAAACCGTAACGGTTCGTAATTTGAAACCACGCGCCGACAATCTGCATTTGCAATTTGCTCGCGCCGCTGGCTTTCCAGATTGGGGCGTTCATGGTTTGCGCGATTTCAAAAACGCTGTTAGAAACAAACGCAAACACAGCTTCAAGCGCTTCACTTTGAAAACGCTCGAGAATGTCGTCTTCGCTCGAGAACATGTTGGCGGTACTGCCCGAGGCTTCACGGTGCGCGTAAAAAAGCTTGACCAGTTCCGTGTTCGCAGCCTCATGACCCGCAAACGAACGCCGCAAGATTGGTGTCGCCCAAAGTTGTTGAATGCCCTCACTGTTCATGGTTTCCTCGAGCGTTGCATTAGATTTAACTTCCTTCTAAACAAGAAAATCTCGAGCAAACCACACTCGAGATTGAGGTTCTAAACTCGAGTCTTAATTTCCTGCCATGCGGGTTTTGACGTTGGCGAACGTACCAGAAATCAATTTTTGCGCCTGGGCATCCAGCACCCGCCCGCCGACCGTGGCAATCGGTCCGCGCATGGTTGCCGCACCGCTCCAATCGAGCGTGGTGGTGTTATCGCCATTGTCCTTCAGGTCTGCACCCGCCAGCAAATCCACCGCACTGCCAAAGCCACCGCCAGAAATTTTGACGTTCATGCGGTTTCCGCCTTCCTCAGGCTCGAGCATGATCTTAAATTTGAATTTACCACGCACCAAACCCAGTCCGACGCTGACAATCGCATCGAAGTTTTTGGGGTCATGCACAATCACTTCTTGCACGTCTGGAAGGCACGAGGCGACTTTTTGCGGGTCGTTGATGAAATCCCAGACTGCGGCTTTGGAAAGTGGGACTTGTTCTGCTCCGTTGTACTCGAGTTTCATTGTTGATCCCTCCTGGATTTTTTAGATTTTTGAATCTCGAGATTTTGTTCACAAAAATCAGCAGTTACTTGCGCCACCCTCATCCCCAACCCTCTTGACCCCAAACGTGCACCTAACGGGCGGGGTCGCCTTCTCCCGCTTGCGGGAGAAGGGAGCTTAATGGCTACCTCGAGAGCTATTCGATATCTAATTTAATCTGCGGCGTGCCCTTCAGCAGCACGAATGGCTGCCCAGACTTTTTCCCTTGTGAGTGGCATGTCAATGTGGCGCACACCAAGCGGTGAGAGCGCATCAATCACGGCGTTCACGAACGCGGCGGGGCTACCAACGTTTGGACTTTCACCAACAGATTTTGCCCCAATCGGGTGGTGCGGGCTGGGGGTGACGGTATGACCGGTTTCCCAATGCGGTGACTCGAGGCTAGTGGGTACAAGGTAATCGGTGAAGTTGGTGGCGAGGTTATTGCCTGCCTCGTCGTAAGCAATTTCTTGCATGAAGGCAATCGCAAAGCCTTCGGTCAAACCGCCGTGAACTTGTCCTTCGACGATCATGGGGTTGATGATCGTGCCAGCGTCGTCTATTGCCAGGAATCGGCGGACTTTGGTCTCGCCCGTTTCGCGGTCAACGTCTACAACTGCCACGTAAGTTCCGTGTGGGAAAACCATGTTCGGCGGGTCGTAGTACAGTGTCGCCTCGAGTCCGGGTTCGTTGTCGCCAGGGTTGGTGTACGCGGCAAAGGCAATTTCTTTCATCGTGATGCTCTTGCCTGGTGCGCCCATGACTTGGAATTTGTAATCTTTCCACTCGAGGTCGCGTTCGTCCACCTCGAGCACGTGCGCGGCAAATTTACGCGCTTTTTCACGGATTTTGCGTGCTGCCAGTGCCAGAGCGCCACCCGCGACGGGGGTGCTGCGGCTGGCGTAAGTTCCCAGACCGTATGGCGCGGTGTCGGTGTCGCCCTCTTCGACCAAAAAGTTTTGCGGGTCTAAACCCAGTTCTTCGGCGACGATTTGCGCCCAGGTGGTTTCGTGACCCTGCCCTTGCGATTTGCTGCCCGTGCGAATAATACCCGCGCCTGACGGGTGAATGCGGATTTCTGCGCCGTCGAACATTTTGATGCCCAGAATGTCAAAGTGCTTGCTTGGTCCCGCGCCCGTGACTTCGGTGAAGGTGCTGATGCCAATGCCCATCAGTTCGCCCTTGGCACGTTTTTCGGCTTGTTCGGCAAGCAGTTCTTTGTAACCAATTCGCTCGAGCGCCACGTCCATCGTGTGCTCGTAATCGCCGCTGTCATAAGTAAAATTGAGCGGTGATTTGTACGGGAATTGCTCTTTTTTGATGAAGTTTTTGCGGCGCAATTCGGTGGGGTCCATTTTCAGTTCGTCGGCGACAATGTCCATGGCGCGTTCGATCAGGTAACTGGCTTCGGTCACGCGGAAGCTGCAACGGTAGGCAACGCCGCCCGGTTGCTTGTTGGTGAAGTACGCGTCCAGGTTGGCATAAGCCACCGGAAAATCGTAAGACCCTGAGACAATCCCGAACATGCCAGCAGGGTACTTGCTGGGGTCGGCAGCCGCGTCAAACGCGCCGTGATCGGCAACGGT
>JAYTKL010000094.1:0-11710 GCA_043730305.1 Deinococcales bacterium
GCCGCTCGAGCCGCGTTAAAACCTGAGACAAAACTGACCAGCGACGCCAACAGCGCCTACACCCTGAACGATCTCGAGGTGCTGAAAGCCCTGGACGGCATCGGAATGCAGTACATGGAACAACCCCTCGAGTACGACGACCTGGTTGACCATGCGACATTGCAAAAGCAAATCAAAACCCCAATCTGCCTTGACGAACCGATTCACAGCGTGGGCGATGTGCGCAAAGCCAAAGAACTCGGGTCGGGAAGCGTGATCAACCTCAAACTTGGGCGGGTGGGAGGACATCTCGAGTCACAACGCATTGCCAAGTATTGTCTCGAGAATCATATTGACCTTTGGGCTGGCGGAATGCTCGAGAGTGGTGTCGGACGGGCGCACAATGTTGCCATGCAAACCCAAGCCGGATTTACGCTCGCCTCTGATACCGCGCCGAGCAGCCGCTACTGGCATGAGGACATCATCGAACCCGAAATAATCATGGTGGACGGTATCACGCACCCGCTCGAGGGAATCGGAATTGGGGGGACTTTAAAAGACGATTTGATTCACACGCTGACGGCTCGAGTGGCGACATTTAAATAAGGAATTGCCTGTGATTCGCGTGACGCACAGGCTTTTCGGTCATTTTGGTCAGGAAAAAATAAAAAAGGTGCGCCGTGAAAGCGCACCTCTCGAGATTCCAAAGAACTCAGCGCGGAATTTGCAGTTTCTGACCAATTTTGATCAGGTTGACATCGTGAATGCCGTTGGCTTTGGCAATGTCTTCAATACTGCTCGAGAGTCTTGAAGCGATTTCGCCCAGGGTATCGCCGCGACGCACGACGTACCATTCGTCTGGAATGTTGACGTAACCAGGAGCGCTGACTTTGGCGACCTCTTCGGCGACGGCGGCTTCGTGCTTTTGTTTTGCGCCTTCGACCACTTTCAGATCGTTGGCGTTGACGCCTGTCACGCCCGCAACGGCGCTGGCAAGTTGGACTGCCAGACGGTATTCGTGATCATTATCGACAGCGCCACGCAACACAACTTCGGTGCCGGATTGCAACACGTCAATTGGGTTGTTGGACAGTTCGCCGTTGTTGCTGATGTCGCGGTACACCGATTTGGCAATGGCGCTGGCATCAATGGCGGCTTGAACTTCGGCTTCGTCCACGGCTGGCACGGTGTCTGGTTCGTTTTCTTCGATGCCAACCATTCCAGTGTCTACGCTTTTCACGCCGTTAATACCGCTGGCGGTTGCCTCGAGCAATCTGACAATTGCAGCGTTTGAAACAACACCTTGAAACTTCACCACACCGTGCGATTCTTCGACGGTGACGGGCTGAGATGCCAGGAGTGGTGATTTCTTCATTTCCTCTTCAACG
This sequence comes from Deinococcales bacterium, assembly GCA_043730305.1. GTDB lineage: Bacteria > Deinococcota > Deinococci > Deinococcales > JAAFIG01 > JANXTZ01. The sequence goes on from JAYTKL010000094.1 coordinate 1,368, forward strand.
CGTTGCTTGATGCTTTTTCCAAATGGCCACATAAGTACCTCCAATAATTTTTTGCTGCCTCAGAAGTCTACTCGAATCGAATGACAATTGCCAAAAATGAACCAAGTATTAAGAAGCTCGAGCTTAAATAGCGTTCTCAAACGCCAGATTGTTTGCCAAACCACGCAGCAAAGCGCTGGCAGCCTCAGCCGTCAGGCTCGAGCCTGGTTTGACGCTTAAGAGAAATACGGCGTTGCTGCTGACATCTGATGCCTCAAGCGCGACAACGGGCAACTTGGTTTGGGTGGGGTTGGATTTTTGGCTGGTGGTGGCTTCGAGGGTAAAATTGATTTCGTAACCGATACGGTCTAGGGGATTGACAAAACTTGACACGCTGATTGGGTCGGTGCAGTTGGCTAATTTCACTTCGAGGCTGCAATCCTCACGCGCCACTTCCAGCGCCATCTCGAGCAAACTGAGCGAGGCAGCAACAGGATTTTTTGAGGTTTTCAATTGCACCAAGATGCTGGCGTTTGGTTCGGTAAAACTGGAAATCTCGAGGGTTTCACCGACCATGCCAACCACACGGTAGCCGCTCGAGAATCGGACTTTGAGCGCCGTGTTGAAATTGGCACTTGACCAGTCGCTTGGGATGGGTTTGGCAGGTTTTGCCGCCAGCATTTCTGGGCGAGTCCCAAAGGCGCTGCTGTTGTCGTTCAAACCGTACAGGCTAAATGTGCCGCCAGCCCCAAGTGTTCCCGCGCCGATCAGCAGGCGTGTGCCGTCTGGACTGAACGCCAGGGCGGCGGTTGAATCGGTGTGGTTGGTCAGGCTGTAAACAATTTTTCCAGTGCTCGAGTCGAGCAGACGCAGCGTGCCGTCGGTGGCAGAGACGGCAATGCTTTTTCCATCTGGTGAATAGCGAACACTTATCGGCGAGGCGCTGGCGAGTTGGGTTTTCCAGAGGGTTTTGCCAGTGATCTGCATGGCTTGAATCGCGCCATCGGTCAAACCGACAATCATGGTTTGACCGTCAAAACCGAGGTCTAAGCTACGAATGCCAGCCTCGAGACGATCAAAGTTCTGGCGAACTTGCCCTGAGCTGGCGTTCAGGGTTTTGATCGAACCATCAGTGCCGGCAACCAGTAGATTTGCGCCGTCTGGCGTCCAGGTCAGACCAGCCAGGTTTTCGTCTTGCAAACTTTCATAAGAGGTCAGGCTTTTAAATGCCAGTGCGTCAAAAACGTTGATTTTGCCATTCGATCCTGAAAAAGCAAATTTCTTGCCGTCTGGACTGTACGCCAGACTGGCAATTGGTTCGTCGTTGTTGTTGAAATCGTTTTGCAGCTTACCAGTCGTCAAATCCCAGAGTTTGACGTGCCCAAAGTCGTCACCAGAAATCAGGCTTTTGCCGTTTGGATGAAATGCGATATTGGTTTGCCAGGCTGGGAAGTCCGACTTCAGGGTTTGAAGCAGCGTGTTGTCCGCCGCATTCCAAATCAAAATATCGGTTTCATTGGCAATGGTGGCGTACATTTTGCCGTCGGTTGAATACGCTGCACTTTTTAACCTCGAGGGTGAACCAGAAAAGGCAAAAGTTTGCTTTTTGCTGCCCACGTCCCAACCCCTGACCAGACCATCCACACCACCAGAAGCGATGGTTTTGGGGTCAAGCCAGATCACGCTGTTGATGCCGTCGGCGTGCTTGCCAATCAGGGCAAAAGCATTGTGGCGCTCGAGATCAATCAAACGAATCACAAAATCAGAGGCGGCTATGGCAAGGCGTTTTCCACTGGCATCCCAGGCAAATGAATACAATTGACGGTCATCTTTGGAGGTAATCACTTTTGCCGTCCATTTTGGCGCAGTCCATAAGCGCACCGAGTTGTCGCCAACGGTGGCAAGGCTGAGGGAATTGGGGCTGAAATCAAGTTGACGGATGATGCTGTGCCCACTTTTTAAGGTTTTGATGGGTTCGCCGTTCGCATTCCAGATGCGCAAACCACCTTCGTCGTCGCCAGAGGCGATCATTTTGCCATTCGGTGAGTAAGCCAGCGCTTCAACAATTTCGTTGTGACCTTTAAGGCTGCGCAAGAGTTTGCCAGATTCGCTGTCAAACACCCGCACCAATTTGTCATCGCCGCCCACTGCAAATGTTTTGCCATCAGGACTGAAGGTCGCAATGTTTAAGTCACTTTCGCCAACCGTGACGGTGCGCAGCACTTGACCCGTGCCAGCCAGCCAGATTTTGGCGGTGTTGTCGTAGCTCGAGGTCAGCAGGTATTTGCCGTCGTTGCGCCAGGACAAACTCGAGATAAAACCACGGTGTCCAATCAGGCTGTAAACGAGTTTGGCGCTTTGAACATCGAACACGTGAACGTACGAAGCGGTCGCAAAGGCAATTTGCTTGCCGTTCGGGCTGCGCACCAGTTTTGTCACCGTGCCACGGTGCGCACTAAGGCTGGCTTTGAGGCTGAAGTTGGCAAAATCGAGCGCCAAAACATGCCCAGACATCAGGCTTAGCACGAAACTCGAGATCACTGCCAGAATAAACAATTTATTTTTCACCGTTTAAGCCTACAGCAAGAAATGAAAACTCTTTTTGGGTTCGTTGAAAACCGTGTTTGTCACGAACCGTTTTGGGTGGACACCCGAGGCAGGATGGCTTGATTGAGGTTAAGGTGGTTAAACAGGTAATGCGCCAAAATGGCGGGTTCGACGCTGCCGCAAGCCAGTGTCACCCCTGCCAGCACCACGCCGACCAGCGCCGTCCAGAGCGGATAACCCCAAGCTCTGGCGGGCGCGGGATGAAACGCCGCAAAAACGGCTGCCTGTGCCAGAACCGCGAGCCAGACTGGTAAAAACTTGACACCCAGCGCCAGCAAAAACCCGCGAAAGAACAATTCTTCGCCCAGGGAACTGGTCAATGCCAAAAAGAACGCCCACAAGCCGTTCAAACCCAAACCCTGCATGATCCCCTCGAGCATCCCGCCCGCAAAGGTAAAACTGGGAATAAAACGTTCAAAAAAAGCGGACAAAAAGGCTATCGTAAAAAAGGCGGTCAGGGCAGCAAAAAATAGAATCTCGGCGGGCAGGTCGGCAAAGTCAACACCCAACCAAATACTGCCCAGCAAACCAATCAAGCCCAATATCAAACCTGGCATGGCAAGAAGAAGTTTAATGTTGATCCGTTTGAATCGCACGCGCCTGAGTATACGGGTCAAGAACAAACCTCGAGCAACCAGAATGACAATTAAGATCTCAAACCTCGAGCAATTTGATTTCGTAATGAATTCGTCTCGAGCGTCCTTTTGGTAAATCCAAATCCCAGAGCGGTAAAATAAGGATCGAATCGCGTTTTTGAAAACTCCAAACCAGATTTTCACGACCAAAATTTAATCTCAGTTCGATTTTGGCAGTGTTTTGCCGCACGCCAAGACTTTGGGTGGTTCGGTGCTCGAGATTCAATTCTTGACTTAAAATTTCTTTTTGACCCGAAATCAGGGCAAAATCTTGACTTACAAGCTCGAGTTCCCAAGCCGAGCCAAAACGGGTCACGATGTCCCAATCGCCGTGGTTGGTCAGACGGTATTCAACCTCGAGTCTTGATTCTTTGGGAAACATTCGGATTGCTTTTTTGACTTCGACACCGACCGGCACACCCGAAGGTCCGCGAACCGTGCCAGCGCGGGTCATGGTCACACGGTCACGGTATTTGCTGGCATCGTAAGGCATGTTCAGAAAATCGCCCAATTCCAGGGTTTGCCCCAGTGCAAAACGCTGCATCGATTCTTCTGCGCCAATAAAATGATCCGACAGGGCTTGTGATATCAGGTTAAGGCTACGGTTTCGATCATCAAACTCGAGCAACTTGCCGCCAAGGCTTGGTTTGAAGTACAGGTTCATGGTGTGCGCCTCAGCAATGACCTCATCGCTGCCGTCGCAATCAAAGTCCAGCAGTTCAATCTCGAGCCAGGAATACTTGTGCGGCTCGAGAATGTTTTCGCTCTTGATAATGTTCTGATAGGCTTCGGAATGGAGTCGTGGTTGCTCGAGAATGCTGGCTTGCTGGGCGCGGTACAAGAACTGGTACGCCTCTTCGGGAACTCGGAATTGCGCGTTCAACTTTGCGGAAGCCCTGGCGATGCGTTTGTGAAGCCAGTTGATCTGCGGGTTCAATAGCAGTTCTCGCCAGGGTTCAGGACGATTCCAACTGGCTTTTGGGTAAATCAAAGCCTGCGGTTTTTGCGTGTCAATGATCTGCGAACATAATTTGAAATTGTTGAATCGGGCAACGACCGTCTCAATCGCACAAATGCTCTCGTTGGTGTCTTGCAGCTCGAGCACCTTGGTTTCCAGTTGATCTCGAGGCTCGGGTTTAAAATCGCTTGCCGTGTTTGGTAAAGCCGAATCAAAGCCAAACAAACGCAAGGTTTTGCCGCCGTCTTCGGTGATCCACAAGCCTGCACCGCGCTCGAGTTGCGCCGCGCTTAAGAACGTGAATTCAAAACCCGCAGATATCAGAAGACTGGCAATCTGACTCTCCCAAGCGCAATCGAGCAACCAAACCCCGCGAGTGACAACTTCAAACATCTGCTCGAGCACCGCAGAATACTGTTTTAACTGAAAGGCGGCATCCAATTTGGGAATCAAGGGCAGCCAGGGTTCAAACATGGCAGCACCCAAAAGCTCGAGTTTTTTCGCCTCCAGCAAGGCTTTAAGGCGCTGTCGAATGGCTGGATTGATGGCTTCCAGCACACTTTTTGACAGGTACATCTGGGCTGTCATGCCACCGCCAGACTCGAGCAAATTCAAAAGCTGTTCAAAACGCCCAGACCCCAGCACACTTTTTTGTCGCACCAAAAAAACCAGACAGACCGCATTCACAAATGACGCTCCTCGAGACTCAAGTCTTGGTATCGTACACGATCAAAAACGCTCGAAACTTATCGGGCGCTGGTATCGTAATGCAGACATGAGCCTGTTTGCTGGAATTTTATTTGTGATTTTGTGGCTTGGGGGTGTTGCGGCAACATTTTTTCCTGTTGTGCCTGCCACCATCATCATTTGGCTTGCCGCGCTGGTTCATGCGCTGATGACAGGCTTTACACCGATCAACTGGACGTTTTTGATCGGTTTGGCGCTGGTTGGCAGCAGCGCCTTCGTGATTGACAACCTGGCAGCCGCCTGGGGCGCTCGAAAATTTGGCGGCTCGAGCGCGGCGGGTCTTGGCGCACTGCTGGGCGGAATTTTGGGCATTTTTGTGCTGCCACCGTTTGGTTTTTTGATCTGCCCCGTGCTGGGCGCAATTGCGCTCGAGATGATCGTTTCAAAAAAGTCTTTTGAACAGGCGGCAAAAAGTGGTATTGGAACGTTGGTGGGAATGCTCGGCGGCATTGGTCTAAAATTACTGGTGCATGTGGCAATGGGCGTCATGGTGATCTTGCAAATCACTTAAATCTTGTAGAATCAACGCTCGAGATGAACCCAGAACACCAAAACCCAGAACACCAAAACCCAGACCTTCAACCCCGCCCAGCGCGGGGCGTTTTTTTGCTGCTCGGCGCGAGCGGCAGCGGCAAGGGAACGGTTGCCAAACAATTGCTTGCGCTTGGAATTGTCAAACACCACATTTCAATGGGTGATTTGCTGCGCGGCATGATCGAGCGAATCAATACAGGTCTAAGCGAATGCAACAATCTCGAGCGTCAACTGCCTGGTCTGATTCCAAAAGGTTTCTCGAGCAAAGTCAGTTATTTTGAGCATTGCGTTCAAAGTGGGTTGTTGATTCCCGATTCTTGGACTGAATTCATCATCGAACACGAATTGAACCGTAAACCGAAGCTTCAAACCGAACCTTGGGTGATGGATGGTTATCCAAGACGGATCGAAGCCGCCAAGCACTTACTCGAGAGCCTGAGCAAACTCGAGATTCCACTGCTGGCAGTGATTCACCTTTTCATTTCACTGCCCCAAATGCAAAAACGCCTGCTGGCTCGAGGTCGCAGCGACGACACTTTACAAGCCATTGAGAACAGATTTGCGTTTTATCAAGAGCAGGTGCTGCCAACGCTCGGGTTTCTGGGCGAAAAAATAAAATTGCTCGAAATTGACACCCAAACTTTTGAGACTTCAAATGCTCAAGAGGTTGTGTTCGAGCGGGTTTTGAGGGCACTCGAGCGGGGAAACACTTGAAGCACCCAACATCGCTCACGCCGCTCGGGTATGATTCGGTCAATGCTGAAAAGCGTTCTCTCCTATCTGCCATTAGAACCTCGAGCCAAAACTTTCTCGCTCGAGCAACGACCATTGCGAATTGCGGTTTTTACCGACGTGTACTTGCCACAAATCAACGGCGTTGTGACCAGCGTGACCAACATGGTCGAGGGCTTGCGCGAACTGGGGCATGAGGTGACAATCGTCGCGCCCAAACACCCGCAGCAAGTGCCTGAGGCTGGCGTGATTCGATTGCGTTCCACGGTGTACAGACCTCAACCCGAGCAGCGCTGGGCGTTTCCGCCAAGCTTGCGAAAAATGTGGCAGTTTTCAAAACTCAATTTCGATGTGATTCACACGCACGGCGCGTTAATGCCCATTTTGGCGATTGGGGTCGGCAGGTTGTTAAGCATTCCGGTCGTGCACACCTACCACACCAGGTTTCGGGATTACATTCATTACGCGCCGTTTTATGCCACGCTGTCGTGGCTCATGACCTCTGAGCGCTGGTACGCACGCAGCACCCAAACTGGGCGGCGCGTGACCAGAACCCTGAAAAAAGGTTTGGATTTGAGCACCAAAACCTTGTTTGCCGTGGCAGATGTCTGGTTTTGCAACCGTTGTATCGAGTTGATCACACCCGCCGCGCCTATGGCGCTCGAGTTGGATCAGATGGGCGTCAGAACGCGGGTGACGGTTGTGCCAAACGGCATTGATTTAGAGCGCCTGACCACCCCGCAAGCCGATCCTTTCCCCGCTCTGGGCATTGGTGATGGTACAGCACGTTTGCTGACCGTCTCTAGGTTGGGCAAGGAAAAAAGTGTTGATCTGCTGCTCGAGCGTTTTAAATTGATTTATCACCAGCATCCCAATTCGAGGTTGGTGATTGTCGGTGACGGACCTGAGCGCAAGAACCTCGAGCGCCTGAGTCTGGAATTGGGGTTAGAAGATGTTGTTATTTTCACAGGATACGTCAACGCCACCGATGTCGGCGCGTACTATCAGCACGCCGATGTTTTTGTGTTTGCCAGCACCAGCGAAACTCAGGGTTTGGTGGCACTCGAGGCGGCGGCTTGCGGTTGTCCGGTGGTGGCTCGAGCCGAGATGGGCATTATTTCTTGCGTTTTGGACAATGAGACTGGCTTTCTGGTGCATCCAAACGACAAGGAAGCCTTTGCCGAAAAAACCTTGCTGTTCATAAACGATGCTGAACTTCGGGCAAGATTCTCGAGCCGTGCCGCAACTTGGGCAGCCCAGGAAGGTTCGCCGCAAACCATGACCAGCCGTATTCTTGAAGTCTACAAACGTGCCATTGCAGGGTTTGAGGGTTATGACGAACTGGGCTTGCCACCAGAATTTGACAATCTGGGGGTCGTGCCAAATGGTGTTGATGCGCAACTCGAGAGGTTCAAATGAAACGTATTTTGATATTCTTGATGGTCTTGTGCTCAGTCTTTGGTGTTGCCAACGCTGAGGAAATCAAATTCAGCATCGGCGCAAGTTTGACCGGTTCTGGAAAGTTTACGGGCTCCGGTGTAACTGAAACGGGATTGCCTGGTGACATCGGCTTTTCGGTACAAGTCGAAGCCTGGAATGTGATCGCCCAACAGGTCGGCATTCGCGCCAGGGTCGGCTCGAGCTGGATCGAGGCGGGCGTGCAATGGCATTTAGACCTCTCGAGTCAAGTCAACATTGTGTTTGGGCTGGCGGTCGGCTATTTCTGGGCGGACACCTGGGCATTGTTTGGCAACGCAGGTCTGGAGTATCACCCCGACTGGTTGCAAAACACGTTTCTCGAGCCAGTCACATTCTTTTTCGAGTACGGCTTGAGTTACTCCGCGAACCTGAATACCAAATTGCGCTCGAGTTTGGCACTCGGGATTCTCTTCTTTTTCTAAATTCTGGGTACAATCTATGGATGCAAGCCATTTTAGAGCACCTCAAAGCCAGCACCTCGAGCATCCTCAGTGACGTTGAAACCCTGGTGCGGCTCGAGTCACCCTCGACCGACGCGACCCGCATCAACTTGGTTCAGGACATCCTCGAGGCTTGGCTCAAGCCATACGGTGAGATCACGCGAACACCGCACGAACTGGGCGACATTCTGCACTGCCGAATTCCTGGCAAGTCAAGTAACCGCGTGGTGTTGTTGGCACATGCCGACACGGTTTACAGCGTTGGCGCTTGGAAATCTGGCTTGTGGCGCATCGAGGGCGATCAAGCTTTTGGACCTGGCGGCTACGACATGAAAGCGGGCATCGTTCAAGCAATCTGGGCAATCCGAACCCTCAAAACCCTGAACCTCGAGCCTTCTTGCACCATCGATTTTCTCATCACCCCAGACGAAGAAATTGCCTCATATGCGGGTCGTCCACACATTGAGGCGCTGGCGACGGGCGCGAGTGCCGTGCTGGTGCTCGAGCCGCCGCACTTGAACGGCGATCTGAAAGTGGCTCGCAAAGGTGTGGGCATGTACACCGTCAAGATTTATGGCAAAGCCGCGCACCAAGGCACAGAACCCGAAAATGGACGCAACGCCATCGTCAGTGCCGCGCACTTTATTACGGCGGTCGTGAAATTACAAAACCTCACGCTCGGCACGACCCTCGGACCAAACGTGATCCACGGCGGCAGCGTGACCAATGTGGTCGCCGATGAAGTCAAACTCGAGGTGGACATTCGGGTTTGGACTTTGGCTGAAGCCGAACGAATCGAGCGCGAAATACGTCTCATCCAGCCGCTCGAGGGAACACGTTACAAAATAAGTGATGGCTTGAACCGTCCACCGATGGAACCCACGCCTGGTTCAATGGTCATTCTCGAGAAAGCCCAAAAGATAGCTGGCGAAATTGGCTTTCAGCCTGGTGCGGCTCGAGTTGGGGGCGGCAGCGACGGAAATTTTACGGCAACCATCGCGCCGACGTTGGACGGCTTTGGTGCGTTTGGCAAGAACGCACATCAAAAAGACCTCGAGTTTATTACGATTTCCGAACTCGCCCCGCGCACCGCATTGCTGGCAGGATTGCTGCTCGAGCTTTAAGTGTAATCTCGAGCCTCAGGGCATGACGCCGACCAAGGTCTCGAGATTTCCAGAGGATTGATTTTTAGCGAACCCAGCACGTCTCAAATTTAATAGGTCAAGGTTTTTTGCATGAAGCGCTCGAGATTTAAGCGACCCGTTCCCAAAACACCTGGGGTCAGACTGGAATTCTTGGCATTGATATTGTCCACCGTATTGACCAGATCGATCCCAAGATTTTTTGTTAAGCCGCCATAATTGCTTTGTCCAAGCGCCAACGCCAGACCGCCACTGACCATCGGTGTCGCCATCGATGTGCCACTCCAGGCTGCGAGTTGATTGCTTGGCGCAGGTCCGTAGACCATTTCGCCGTTGGCGACCATCTCGAGGTTGGTGCCATAAGTCGAGAACAACGATTTGACATCGGTCAGACCGACGCTGCCCACACCAATGCGCATACCTGCCGTACTGGTAATGCCTTCGGAGGCACTGGCTGGAAAGTTGATGTTGGTATCGCCAGAGTTTCCTGATGCGGCAATCACAAAAACACCTTTACTGGTTGCACTCGAGATTGTTTGATCAAGAGATTTGAGATAATCAGCACCCAATGAAAGGTTAATCACCTGTGCGCCGTGCGCAACCGCCCAATCAATAGCTGCGGCAACATTGCTCACGTCGCCGTACCCACTGGAATCCAAAACCCGCAATGGCATAATCTTTGCATTCTCCGCAACTTGCAAAGCAATACCTGCCACGCTCGTTCCGTGACCGTAGGCTTCGTTGCTGCCGCCTAAAACCTCTTGCGGTGTCTGATCGCCGTCAATCCAGTCGAACATGTCGCTGTCGGCAACAAGCCGCCCCTGAAAAGCCGGGTGTTGCAAGTCAATGCCAGTATCGATCACAGCAACTTTAATACCCATTCCGGCATTGGTTGCAATTGCGCGGGCTTGGGGCAAACGAATTTGATCCCAGATTGGTTGATTTTCAGTTGGCGTGAGCGACGAACCCGCCCCACTCCCCCAGATAGACCAACCCGCACCCCAAGTGGACCAGCCCGAAGCCCAAGTCCCGATTCCCAGGGCGGCAGCCCTGATCGCTGTTTCAGGTGGTCGGATTGTATTCTTGTTTG